>CAZAVC010000200.1:0-4723 GCA_964488265.1 uncultured Fimbriimonas sp. | reverse complement strand
AACCGGCCCTTGTAGAAGCCGCATTTCCGTCCAAAGCCGCCATGGCGTAGGCCGGAGCGGTGAGTTCGCTTACGGGAATAACCGAGGCAAAGTCGAAGCCGGTTTGCAGAACCTCGGCAAGGTTGTTATCTGTGAGACGGAGCACCAAGCGGATCTCTGGTTTGGCGTTCCGGGCGTCCAGAGCGATCTCAATGTTGACCAGGTCATCGCCCGAGCAAATCACCAGCGCCTGGGCATGGGCAATACCTGCCACTTCCAGAAGTTGGGTCACTCGGGCATCGCCAATATGAATCGGCACGCCAATGGCTGCCAGGGTCGACCGATAGTGGTCTTTTGCGTCTTTGGTGACGACTACGACCTCTTGCCCAAGGCGCACCAGCAACAGCGCTGTTCGAAAACCTATCTGACCAAGCCCACAAACGATCGTTTTAGCCATCGACGCTCGACATATCCTACACGGTTGAGAAAGATCGGTTCACCGGCTCGGAAGCTACAATGAACTTGCGAATCATTCGGAGGTGGTGGAGTGATGGTAAAGATTGACGACTTAACAACCGCTCAAGCCTGGTTGCAAAGCCTTCGACCCCTTCCAAGCGACGTAACGGCCGAGCTCCGCAATCGCTTTGAGGTTGCCCTCACGCACCACTCCACCGCGATAGAAGGGAACACCCTGACTCAAAGCGAGACTCAAATCGTTTTGGAAAAAGGGGTCACCATCGGGGGCAAGTCTGTTTTGGAACACCTTGAGGTCATTGGGCACAAGGAGGCTCTCGATTTTGTTTTTGAACTTGCCGACAAGGATCAACCGTTCGATTCGCGAACGATCCGCGAAATTCATAGTCTTGTGATGCGTGGCCAACTCGGAACTGATTCTGGCGCTTATCGGACCCTCGACGTGAAAGCAGCTGGAACAGAGTTTGTTTATCCCTCTAACCTAAAGGTTCCTGAGTTAATGTCTGACTTCGTGGCTTGGTTAAATGCCCCAGGCGACCTCCATCCGGTTGAGATCGCCTCCGAAGCGCACTTGCGATTCGTCACCATCCATCCTTTCCGCGATGGCAATGGACGCGTTGGGCGACTGTTGATGAACCTTATCCTTGTCCGGTTGGGTTATCCGATTGCCGTTATCCGCCTCGCAGAAAGATCTACTTACATCGAGAGCCTGGTGAAAGCCCAGTCGATGGGAGATCCGTCCGGGATTCAGACCCTCGTCAGTAGCGCGGTGGCACGATCTCTTCGCGAGGTCCTTGAAACGGCGCTTTCTTCGTCGGAAGTGACCCCAACGTGGGATCGAGAAAAGACCTTGACCTGGCTCAGACAACGAGACTGGTAACGGGTCCTGGGGAATCTAGTACGCGTCAAGCACGCACGCTTGCAGTGCGAGAGGCGTAGAAAACCTCGGCGGTAAACTCTGCCATAGGACCGACATGGGTCGGCCCTTTTTTGCGTATGAACAAGCTCAAACTCGGTCTTCCAAAAGGCAGCCTTCAGGAGGCTACTTTCCAACTATTCGACCGTGCGGGCTTCCATCTGCGCGTCTCCTCACGTTCCTATCAGCCCGTTATCGACGACGAGGAGATCGAACCCGTTCTGCTTCGACCACAAGAGATCCCGATCTACCTTTCGAAGGGACTCATCGATGCCGGGTTGACGGGCGCAGACTGGATCGCCGATACGGGCGCAGAACTCAATGAAATCTGCGAACTCCGCTACAGCAAGGTCACCAACAACCCCATTCGCATCGTTCTCGCCGTTCACAACGACTCGCCTTATCAGAGCGTGAAGGATCTGGAAGGGAAGCGAATTGCCAGCGAATACGTTCGCTTGACCGCGCGATATCTGGAGACCAACGGCGTGAATGCCTCGGTTGACTTCTCATGGGGTGCGTGCGAGGTCAAGGTGCCGACCTTGGTGGACGCGATTGTGGTGAACACCGAGACGGGCAACAGCCTCCGCGCTCACAACTTGCGGATTATCGAGACGCTTCTGACTTCGACCACTCGGTTCGTGGCGAATGATGCGGCGATGGATGACGCTTGGAAGGCAGACAAGATTGAATCGCTCAAGATTCTGCTGATGGGCGCCATGAACGCAGCGTCCTTGGTCGGTCTCAAGATGAACATGCCCGTGGATCAGCAAGCCGAGATTCTTGGTTTGCTCCCCGCGATCAACACGCCTACGATTAGTCCGCTCAGCGATAAAGCCTGGGTGGCGGCAGAGGTAATCCTCACCGAGAAGCAGGTGCGAGAACTGGTCCCTGCCCTTAAGCGGGCTGGGGCGACGGGTCTAGTGGAGTATCCGCTTAACAAAGTGATCTTCTAGGTCAATCACTATTTAGTGGGAAGAGCCCGAACAATCTGTTCGGGCTTTTGCTTTTAGTAGTAAAAATGTAGGGTGCGTTTCCAAGAACAGCTCGATACGGATTCCGAGTCTGAGTCGCCCAAGATTCGGAAGGCCCTGTCAGGCTGGGCGAAGGTTGCCTTGGTTTTTGCCGCGGGTGCGCTCCTGGTCTCTGCAACGGTGGTGCTTTATCTCACCACCACTGGCTTTCTCCCGGCTGCCGGTCGACTCGGGCAGGCTGAAGCGGATTACCGGACATCTGGGGCGCCCTTCACAGAAGAGGAAGCACTGGCGATTTTCCGCGTGCCGAAAGAGTTAAACGCCGCATTGGTTGTTCCTAACCTTTCTACTGCCGGCCCCTATGGCGGATTTCCCCCTTCAACCGTCTCTCGAGGGGATGTGGCAAAGGCTCAAAAGAAAGCCTGGGTCTCGCTTCTGGAATCGATCGATCAGTATGGAAATCGACCCCACTACCGGCCGGCTTCTGCTGAAAATGAGGTGAGCGAGAGCCCCGACATGATTGGCTCCTTCATCGACCAAATGAGTTTCCGAGACGTTCAGCGGAAGCTCCTGGAAGAGGCGCTCATCAGCATTCGTGCCAGAAGATATCTGGAAGCGATGAAGTTCATCGAACGGGCGATCGTCGTGGAGCGCTGGGGAATGGATCGTCCCGCCCTAATCAGTAAACTCATCCGTCTTCGAAACCACAAGGCTTATTGGGAACTGATCGGAGAAATCACCGAGTCCTTAACATCGTTTCCCAAGCTTGAGCAAAGTTTGCAGCTACTCCAGAAGGCCGAAGAAGCAGATCTTAGACTTGAGGACGTGTCAAAGCTTCTGGCATATGGCTTTGTTAAGTTGGAAGCCGAATTCAAGAGAGCCGATAACCTGGAGGAGGCTATCTTAGAATTTCGAAAAGGCACAAAGAAAGACGTCGATCTGGCCGATCGTCTGTTCACTAAAGTTGCAACCTCAACGTTAGGGCTAGGGGCCTTCCAATCTGTGAGCCTCGAACTTGGAAATTCCTTCTATCGAACTTGGTCTGAGACAAAAGATATTGAAAAAGCTCTTGTTGCTGCCAAGCGGTTAGAACCGGTACCAGCCAAATCGCAGTTTGCTGATCTTTATGCGCAAATGGGAAGGACGATCCCGGCAGACGTGGGAGTCAATAAGGCTCTGTATGAACGGAGTGCTCTTACAAAGCAACTCATCCAAATCGCTACCATTCTCGGAAAGAGGAATCGCGGCTCCCTAGCGCGCTTTACATTGTCCGATCTTCCGAAAGGTCTTCGAAATGATCCAGCTGGGAAGCCCCTTCAAGTTCGAGTCGTGGGTAGAGAACTCAGGATCTACGCGGTGGTAGGCGGCAACCCAGCCGTGTTCAACCCAGCTCGAGGTCACGGTTTCCGGCTTCGACTATGAATCTGGACTTAAAACCCATGTTGGTCGAACAAAACCGATCCGGTCGAGCGTCATCGGTTCGGTGAATTTGAAGGGGCAAGAAACCATAGAATCGGCCAGTATGCGCAGTCGAAAACAACCTTCCGGAGCCAAAGCACTCTCGGGCTGGGGCAAAGTGGGGATCATCGCGGGCGGGGGAATGGCGCTTTTCCTGTTCAGCGTCGCGATGTACTTGGTCTGGACGGGAATCTTGCCCGCCGCCAATCGGCTTTCCTCCGTCCAAACGGCGTACGCGGCCTCTGGTGCGCCTCAGTCGATTGCCGATGTCGAGAAGATTTACAACGTGCCGGATGAAAAGAACGCGGCACTGATTCTCGACTATCTGTCCGCACCCCAGGGAACCAAGACGCGCATCGAGTTTCCGCTTGCCGGCAAAAAAGGAGGCGAGCGTTATTCGGTGAGCTGGAAGAAATTCATCGCCGATGTTGACCGCGCCGCCTCGCGACCCCACTTTCGGCCAAAGAGAGACTTCTCCAACCCTTACGGAATACTGCTTCCGGAATTCAGCCTGTTTCGATGGTCAATGGTGGAAGCGATGCGCCATGCGGAGTCCTGCTTGGATCGGGGCGACCTGAATGAAGCCGAAAAATTTGTGGAGCGGGCTTGCCTGCTAGACCTTTGGGCATCTGATCAGCCGTTTTTGATCGCCGGATACATCCGGATCAGTAACGTCCCGGAAGAAAGAATGTAAAAACAAAAAAAAAGACATTGATCAAAAAAATAGTATAGTGACACCCAAATGTCAACAAAGAAAAGCTATAAATAAAACTATACTAGCCGATAACATAGGTAGAATAGAAAAAAAGAATATCAAGCTACATAACACCATCTACGATAAATAGAATGGTCCCTTTGCAGAGGAAAAAAGAAAAAAAGCCTATATATATGAATATTCCTTTAGTGGCGTCACTGTAAGAGAAGG
>CAZAVC010000199.1:0-4724 GCA_964488265.1 uncultured Fimbriimonas sp. | reverse complement strand
CGCTAAATCTCGCCTAAAGGCCAAGGGTCTCCCTTAAAATAGGAGACCTTGAAAACCGTCTGGAACTCGCTTTACGTGCTCGGTGTCTCTGCCCTGGGTGCGCTTGTCGCCTCGGGCTATACAAGTGCCAAGCAACCCGAATGGATCACGCTTTTCGATGGTAAGTCGCTGAGCGGGTGGACGCCTAAGATTCGGGGTTATCCCCTCGGTGAGAACTTCGGTGACACCTTCCGAGTCCAAGACGGCAAGATCATCGTTCGGTACGACAAGTACGGTGGCAAGTTCTCAGAGCGGTTCGGTCACCTTTTCTACAAGAGTCCCTACTCCAGCTACTCGTTCGAGATGGAGTATCGATTCGTCGACAAGCAGCTTCCAGACGGACCCGGTTGGGCGTATCGCAACAGCGGAGTCATGCTGTTCGGCCAGGCCCCAGAGACAATGGCCCTAGATCAGGATTTCCCCGTCTCGGCGGAGGTGCAGATTCTCGGATTGGCCGATACGGACACGGGTGAGCGCACTACTGCAAACCTCTGCACCCCCGGAACCAATGTGGTGATGGATGGCAAGTTGGTGACGCAGCACTGCATCAACTCGAAATCCAAAACCTTCAAGGGCGATCGATGGGTGAAATTGCGCGTCGACGTCAGCGACAACCTCGTGGTGAGGCACTTCATCAACGATGAGGAAGTGATGAACTACTCCGAGGTTCAGTACGATCCTCGCGATGCTTCCACCAAAGACCTCATCAAGAGCCAAGACCTTAAAATCAACGGCGGCACCATCTCGTTGCAGTCAGAGAGCCACCCGGTGGAGTTCCGAAACATTCGTCTCAAACCCACGCGATAAGGTGAATTGGACGATCATCGGGCCGAAAAGCTCCGCTTAGGGGGCGAAAGACCCAAGCGATTGAACGATGATGAAACCGAATCGGTCGCCGAACGGTTGAGCGGAGTATCATGCCGACTCCGGTGGAGCCACTCGTTACAATTCGAAACCTAACCGTTCGGTATGGCAATTTCGTCGCTTTGAATAACTTCAGTTGCGACATTCCTGAAGGCTGTACCGGACTACTTGGTCCTAACGGAGCGGGCAAAACCACGCTTCTAAAGACCCTCCTCGGCTTTGTAAAGCCCGCTTCGGGAACGGCGGTGGCTTTAGGGTTGGATATCGCCCGAGAGAATAAAGAGATCCGGCAGAAAATTGGCCTGATGCCCGAGCAAGATTGTCACATTCCCGGACTCTCGGCCGTGGGTTACGTGGCATATGCGGGGTCTTTGGCAGGCATGCCCCCCGCTCAAGCCCTTCGCAGAGCTCACGAGGTGCTGGAGTATTGCGGTCTTGGCGAGGCTCGCTATCGAAACGTCGAAACCTACTCCACGGGCATGAGGCAGCGCATCAAGCTGGCACAGGCGATGATTCACGGGCCTCGTTTGCTCCTGCTGGATGAACCGACCAACGGATTGGACCCGAGCGGTCGCGAGGACATGCTCACCCTTATTCGAGATGTCTCGCGAGCCAAGGGCGTGAACGTGCTGGTTTGCTCGCACCTCCTCCCAGACATTGAGCGCGTGTGCGATCAGGTGGTGGTGGTCACCAAAGGAACCTTGCGATCCGCCGGATCGGTGAAGGACCTGAAGAAGATTTCTGGAGATGCGTACGACATTGAACTCAAAGCCGATTCCGCACCCTTTATGGATGCGCTCCTGGGAAGAGGTCATAGCGTGCAGACCCTCAGCTACTCCACCTACCGACTCAGCCTCCATCACCCAGAAGAGAACCTGTACGCGCTGGTTTGCGGCATCGCCTCGCAGGTGGGGGCGCAGGTCCGTGGGTTCCGACCCGCGCAACGATCGCTGGAGGACGCCTTCTTGGAGGCGATCGATACCGACCCAACGGTTGCCCAGAACATCCTTACCGGGGGCCGAGCTTAAATGAGCACAGAGTCGACCACAACTGGACAAACGGAACAGATTTCGGGGCCGATCGCCGACCTGAGCTATCGCCATTACGACGGACCTCTGGATAAGCCGATTGCCCGATGGTGGTCCATTGCCAGCCTCTCCATGCAGCTATCGCTACGGAAGCGCGGCTTCTGGTGGTGGGCTATCGGAGCGGGTTACTGGTATTACGCGCTGCTCATGATCTTCTGGTTCTTAGACACCTTCCTGCCGCTTCCGGAAGGGATGGAAAAGAACCCGTTGCTCTCGCAGATCATCTGGAAAGACCAGTTTATCAACGGCTTCTCTATCTCTCAGCTGCTCCTCTTTATCGTGGCGTGGCTAGTGGGGGCGGGCACCATCGCCAACGACGTTCGAGCCAATGCCTTGCTGGTCTATCTCAGCAAGCCGCTAGATAGGAAGGATTACATCATCGGCAAATGGCTGGGCATCTTTGTTCCGGTCACCATTGCCGCCGCGTTGCCGACCTACATCTTTTATCTCTATGCGATGCTCAGCTTCCAAGACTATGGGTTCACGTCTGATCCGTGGCTATGGGCGAAGCTTGTTCCGGTGGTCTTGCTTCCGGGCGTCTTCTACGCGAGCTTGGTATTGGGCATTAGTTCCATTGCGTCATCGGGCCGCATGGCGGGCGTGATCTTTGCCGGGCTTTACTTCTTGCCCTGGTTCTTCACGAAGTCGATGCAGCTTTTGAGGTTCTTCCAGTCTCAGAACGGACAGAAGGTCCCAGGGATCATCGATACGCTCTACTACTGCAGCCTCGACGGTATCCAGATTGGACTCGCGAAGATCATGCTCCAAACCTCGGGCAGCCCGTTGTTCCCAACCATGGGCGGACAAACTTCGCGCCGAGCTAGAAACATGACCTTGCCGATTCCAGCGCCCGACCCGGCGATCTTCTGGAGCCTCTTCCTGTTGATCTGCGTCGCCGGAATCGCGGTTGCTTACAGCCGAGTCAAAGCGGTGGAGGTGGTGGGATGATTGAACTAACCAACGTTTCTCGATGGTACGGACAGGTCATCGGCGTCAACGACGTGACCACCCAGATCGGACCGGGCATCACCGCACTACTGGGCATGAACGGTGCCGGAAAGTCGACGCTGATGAAACTCATCACGGGTCAACTGAGGCCAACCACGGGCGCGGTAAAGGTGTTTGGCGAGGAGCCTTTTGCCAACCCGAACGTGTACCGAAAGCTGGGCTACTGCCCAGAGATCGACAGCTTCTACGAGCACATGTCGGGTAGGGCCTTCGTGCGATACATGGCGGAGATGACGGGCATGAGCCCTAAGCAGGCCAAAGATCGTGCGGAGGAGATGCTCCACTTTGTGGGAATGTCCGACCGGGCGAACCGGAAGATCAAGGGCTACTCCAAGGGCATGCGGCAACGCATCAAGTTGGCGCAGGCGATGGTTCACGACCCAGAAATCATCCTGCTGGACGAACCTCTCAACGGGTTGGACCCCGTGGGTCGGCACGAGTTGATGTCCGTTCTAGAAGGGCTTGCCAACAACGGCAAGTCGATCGTTGTCAGCTCGCACATTCTTTTTGAAGTGGAGCAGATGACGCGTTCGATCATGCTGCTGCACCGGGGGCGATTGCTCGCTCGCGGCGACCTTCGGGTGATTCGCGAACTCATCGACAAGCACCCTCATAAGATCCGCATCGAGACCCCACAACCACGGGAGCTCACCGAGCGATTGGTTCACATCGCCAACGTTGTGAACGTCAACTTCGACCCGGATGGATCGGTGCAATTCCAAGTCCGACAACCGGACTCGTTCTACTCGGCGCTCAACCAAATCTCGCAACAGGGCGACATCGTCATTCAGTCGGTATCCAGTCCGGACAACAACTTGGAATCGGTGTTCCGATATCTGGTGGAGGCCTAAGCCATGATTCTCGCCACGTTCAAATACGCCCTTCGCGATTCTCTGCGACTCAAGCGAACGGGTTCTTGGTTGGCAATGGCCTTCTTGGGGCTCATTCTTGCCTCCATCTGGGGACGCCTGATGCCGGGGACCAAGCCTGCCGACCACTATGTGACGGTTGTGGGCCTGCTGGTATTCCGCATTGCCGCGCTTGCGGCGGCGATCTTCATGACCGCCATCGTGAGCAAAGAGGTGGAAGAGCGGACGATCGTGTATCTGCTCACAAGGCCCGTTCCTCGTTGGCAGCTCTTGATTGGTCGGTTCTTTGCGAACCTGCTGGTTGTGCTCATCATCTGCTTTGTCGCCACGGTGATGGTGTCCCTCGGCGCGTACAAATCGCTGAGCAACCCCATGATGAGCAACGACCTTCTGGCGATCGCTCTCGGAGTTTTTGCCTACAGCGGGCTCTTTCTTTTCCTCACTTTGCTGGTGAACCGGGCGTTGATTTTGTGTGTGCTGTTCGCCTTTGGTTGGGAATCTTCCATCCCGAACTTGCCCACGGGCATGCACCGTGTTTCGGTTTTGACCCACATGCAGGCGGTCGCTCAGCATCCCGATATTCCGGGAAGCCGGATTCTGGACTTCGCGGTCGGGTCTGCCAACGAGGGATCGGTGTCGCCGACTGTGGCGGCGGTGACGCTGTTGGCGATCGGGTTGGTCGGCCTGGGTGTGTCGATCTACTGGTTCAACAACAACGAGTATCTGGCCCGCGAAGACGCGGAGTGAAGATTTGATTCCGGCGTTTTGCCGGAATCAAGCCCCCCTTGCAAAATTAGGAGAATAGAAGAGTGAAGTTAAGAACTAACAAAAAGTTAATATAATCAAATAATGAAAG
>CAZAVC010000198.1:0-4724 GCA_964488265.1 uncultured Fimbriimonas sp. | reverse complement strand
GCGAAAATAAAAAAGGCCCCCAGAGAAACCTCTGGGGACCCATGATTGTGCCGCTTACCGCGTGGATCGTGCGGCTCGGATGCGTGCCGTGGCTCGCTCGATCTCGGTGATCGCGTCTTCCTGCGCAACGGTGGAATCTTCTCCGCGAAGAGCCTTACGAGCCTCTTCAAGAGCCTTTTCCGCCTCGGCAAGCTGAACCTCATCGGCGAGACGAGCTTCATCGGCAAGAACGGTTACCTTGCCCTTTGCGACTTCTACAAAGCCACCGCCGACGTAAACGTACTGGCGATTGCTCTTATCGTCGATGTACTCCAACAAACCAGGTCTCAGGGCCGAAACCAACGCTACGTGACCGGCTTGCACACCGAAGTACCCATCGATGCCGGGTGCCACGAGCGAAATAGCCGTGGTTTCGACAACCGATCGATCCGGTGCCACAACGGAGAGCGAAAAGGTTCCTGCCATAGATTAACCTGCCGCCATGAGCTTCTTGGCTTTCTCGTGCACGTCGTCCAGACCGCCGCAGTACAGGAATGCCTGCTCTGGGTAGTGGTCCAGATTTCCGACAACGATTTCCTTAAACGAAGCAACGGTTTCGTCGATGCTGACGAATCGTCCTGGGTTACCCGTGAATTGCTCGGCAACGAAGAACGGTTGCGAAAGGAATCGCTCGATCTTTCGTGCTCGAGCAACAAGGGTTTTGTCCTCGTCGCTCAATTCGTCGATACCAAGAATTGCGATGATGTCTTGGAGTTCCTTGTATCGCTGCAGGGTTTGCTGGACTTGTCGAGCAACCGCGTAGTGATCGGCTCCAACGACCGTCGGGTCGAGGTTCTTGGAGGTCGAAGCGAGCGGGTCAACCGCCGGGAAGAGACCCTTCGAAGCGATCGATCGCTCAAGGTAGATGTAAGCATCCAAGTGAGCAAACGTGGTTGCAGGTGCCGGGTCGGAGGGGTCGTCTGCAGGAACGTAGACGGCCTGAACCGAGGTAACCGAACCCTTGTTGGTGGAAGTAATTCGCTCTTGGAGAAGACCCATTTCCGTAGCAAGCGTCGGCTGGTAACCGACCGCGCTGGGCATTCGTCCGAGAAGTGCCGAAACCTCGGAACCTGCTTGGACGAATCGGAAGATGTTGTCAACGAAGATGAGAACGTCGCTGCCGACTTCGTCTCGGAAGTACTCAGCCATCGTAAGAGCGGTCAGAGCAACTCGAAGACGTGCTCCGGGCGGCTCGTTCATTTGACCGAACACCATCGCAGTCTTGTCAAGAACAGCCTTAACGGTGCCGTCCTTGTCCGTGAACTTGGCTTCCTTCATTTCGAGCCAAAGGTCATTTCCTTCACGGGTGCGCTCTCCAACGCCTGCAAACATCGACACGCCCGAAGCTTCAACGGCGATGTTTCGAATCAATTCTTGGATGGTAACGGTCTTACCCAGACCTGCACCACCGAAGAGACCGATCTTTCCACCCTTGTTGAACGGAACCAGAAGGTCAACAACCTTCAGACCCGTGGGAAGAAGCTCAATTTTGGTCGACTGTTGTTCAAACGTCGGTGGCTTGCGGTGAATGGGAAGGCGCGGAGCGTCGTCCACGGCCTCGCCGTTGTCGATCGGCTTACCCATGAGGTTGAAGACTCGACCGAGGGTTTTGTCACCCACTGGGACCGAAATGGCCGATCCGGTGTCTACCGCGTCCATTCCTCGGATGATTCCGTCCGTGGTCGAAAGCGCGATCGCACGGACGATGCCATCACCCAAGTGCTGCGCAACCTCGCAAACGAGATCGATTCCTCGGGTCGAGTCCTTAATCTCAATTGCGTTGTAAATCTCGGGGAGGTCGGAAGCCGAAAATCGGCAGTCGACGACTGGGCCCATAACTTGGAGAACTTTTCCGGTGCCTGGCATTCGCGTAGGTTCCTGTTTAGGTGGTTATCACTTGGCACTCATGGAACGAATCCCGCAAATCTCAAGCGACGCGCAGGAGTATACCGGTCGCATAATAAGAATCGGTATGCAACCAGACGCTTCCTCTAACGATTCCTCGCCGAACTTCCCGGAATCGGGCGCTGGACAACTTCCCTCTGAAGCAAATGGCGACATCGTCAGCCAATTCAAGATGGGAGCCTTCAACGAACACGGCGCAGTTCAAAAACACCGGTTTGAAAATGTTTACTCGATCGAGGAGACGGAAGGAGGAACCATCCTAGAGGCAACGACCGACGGCGAAGCATTCGACCTCTGGGTGAGCCTGCTGGACAACCTACCGGAGCCCTTCGTGCTCCTTTATGATCTTGTTTCTTCTGGATCGGAGCGTCCACCCAGCGCCTATGTCCACGAAGACTTAATGGCAACCGAGGATCTGAAAGCCTTGCTCAACGATCACGCCGCGTTCTTGAGGCAAGACGGGCGGCATCGATTGGCGATTCACTCCACCCCCGCCGCGACAACGCTTCTTGTGGACGAGCACGATGTCATTAAGGTTTTTCCGAGTCACCCCCGAGTTCGAAAAGCCCTCGACGATCTGGGCTATCGGCAAAGTCTTATCGAAATTCCCTTCCCGCACTCCCACGGACAAGATCCACGATTCAACGCCGAGGAAGACCGTTGGTTCTCTTCGCACCCCTGGGTGGAACTTGATGGCGAAGAACTGGACCAAATGCTTGGCGGTTCCTAAGTCGAAGCTTTTCGAAGAAAGTTCGCCTGCCGAAGGACCTAGCCGCGTCTAACGCGCAACCCCCGGAAATTGTTACCCGTGTGTATAATCCGTAAGAATCGTTGAACCTGAGACATAAGCTTTACGGTCAACGGTAAATGACTCGGCAAACTAATTTAGGAAACCCCATGAAGCGCTTCATTAACTGGCTTAAGGCACTCTTCAACCGGACCATGGATAACTTGGAGGATCCGGACATGATGCTGGATCAAGCCAAGCGCGACATGAACCAGGCGTACATCACTAACAAAGAGCGAGCGGTTCAGGCGATCGCACAAAAGAATCAGCTTGAGAACCTTTTGAAGGATGAGCGCAAGAAGGCGGAAGAGCTTGAGCGCAAAGCCGGCCTTGCCCTGAAACAGGGCAATCGAGACCTGGCCGTTCAGCTCATGCGCGAAAAGATGAATCGCGAAGCAACCATCGGGAACTTGCAAACCAGCTACGACCAAGCTCTCGCAACCGTCGAGCAGATCAAGGTCGGTCTCAAACGACAAGAGGAAGAGGTTCGCAAAAAGACCGCCGAAGCGTTGGCACTCAAGGCCCAGTGGAAGCAAGCTCAAATTCAAACCGAGATCAGCAAGGCACTCGACGGGCTCAACTTTGAGAATCAGTTCGAAGGGTTTGGCGCGGTCGAGCAACGGATTCGAGAAAAGCAAAGTGAAGCCGCCGCTCGTGCAGAGGTGGGTTCGACCTCGCTTAGCGCTCAGTTGATGGACCTAGAGTCCAAGTCTCGCGACTACGAAGCTGAGGACGAACTCACGAAACTCGAAGAGCGACTGGGGATGTCCACCGCTCCTAAGGCAGAAACTGCTCAGCAGGTAATGGTTTCCGAGGGTGGCCCTGCGGCTCCTGCCGCTGAGAACAAAGTCAGTGTTGGTGAGGCAGAAGCTGCTCTTGCCGATCTTGAGAAGCGGCTGAACGGAAACTAATAGACCTTCACCGGGTCTTTCTGGAGGAGACGCTCGTACACGGCGAGCGTCTCCTCGATCATTTTAGGAGCCCCGAACACTTGTTCCGCTCGGCGCTTGGCTCCCGTTGCAAGTTCCAGTCGCAGCTTCTCGTCGTTGACGAGCGCGAGCAGAGCCGACGCCATCGCCTTTTCGTCGCGAGATGGAACCAACAATCCCGATTCGGCGGTGATCACCTCGGGCAATCCGCCAACGTCGGTGCTAACGGTCGGCAAACCCATCATCATCGCTTCGACCACGGACATGCCCATCGCTTCCTTCAGTGAGGGAAAGGCAAATAGGTCCATGGCCGAAAGCGCAGGCCATACCGGGTCTCGATATCCCGCAAAGATCACTTTCTGGTCTAACCCAAGGGTTCCCGTGAGTGATCGATACTCGGCTTCGCCATCACCGTTTCCAACAAGCAGCAACCGGGCGTTTGGAACCGTGCTGGACAATATTTTGAAGGACCTTATAAGCGTGTCGATCCCCTTCATGGGTGTGAGGCGAGCAACCGTTCCGACCACAAGATCGCCTTCGTCAAACCCAAACTCGCGTCGAGCGGCAGCACGATCCAGGGCTGGGGGATTGGGTATTCCGTTGTAAACAACCTCAATTTTTGATGCCGGAACCCCTTGGCCGATCAAGTGAGCTCGTACCCCTTTCGAAACGGCAATCATCCGGTCGGCAAACGCAAACGAGAGCTTCCCACTCATGCCGTGAACGGTCGCAACACACGGAATACCGGCAAGTCTTGCCGCCAGACATCCGTTGAGGCTCGAAGTCGAGAGGTGGGTGTGGACCACATCCACCTTTAACTCTCTATACAGCCTCATTAGGTGAGAAATGGCGATTGGATCGATCTTGGCCCGTACTCGAACCGGATGGGCATCAAATCCTAATCCGCGCATCTCCTCGGTGTACGGCTTCCCAGCAAACGTAAAAAACGGACAGTCGTGCCCGGCGTCTCGGAGCCCGGTCGCCAGGATAGTTAAGCTCTGGGCCGCGCCGTAAATTCGGTGGGTGGCACTGCAAACCTGAGCGATGCGCATACCTATTTCCCG
>CAZAVC010000197.1:0-4750 GCA_964488265.1 uncultured Fimbriimonas sp. | reverse complement strand
GGAAGCCCTCGCTCGTGCTGGGGTGACCGTTGTCTCTGGTGGAGCGCTTGGAATCGACACCGCCGCTCATGAAGGAGCGCTGGCAGCGGGAGGACAAACGATCGCCGTGATCCCTTGCGGAATCGACCGAGTCTATCCGGCGGTCAACGAACCTCTCTTCCGAAGAATCGAGAATCAGGGAATGCTGCTCAGCCCATTTTCGTGTGGGCGCCGAACTCAATCTCACTTTCCCCTCGTTCGAAATATCGTGGTTGCCGCCCTGTGCGATGCAATTCTCGTCATCGAAGCACCCGGTCGCTCCGGGTCGATCCATACCGCCAACCAGGCCGGAGAGATGGGCAAAGAGGTTTTCGTAGTTCCCGGACCCATCGATCGCCCCAGCTTTATTGGTTCGCACAACCTGCTGAGAGACGGGGCAACGCTTGTCTGGAACCCAGACCAAATCTTGGAGGCGTTACAAGTGGAGGCCAACCCATCCCTCCCATTTGAAGAGGCGCTTGGAATCGCGGCCCAAATTCTCAACGTGCTCTCTTCCGATGCGCTCCCTGCCGAGAAAATCGTCGAACTCACGGGTCTTCCCATTCACGAAGTCATGTCCGAAATCACGATGCTCGAACTGGAAGGGCGCATCTTTCGCGACTCGGGAGGGTATGCCTTAAAGTAATGAGCTGGATCGGATGGAGTGTTCAAACCGAAGGACCCGAAGCCGGGAGTTATGGTGTCTATGAGCTTTCCGACACTGGAAAGCTAATCCCCAGCGCGGGTGAATCTGAGTTCCTGCTCGTGCCGGGATTTGTGGATGTGCACATCCACGGCGCATTTGGATTCGACTTCATGATGTCTTCTCCCGCTGAACTTGTGAAGTGGGCGGACACATTAGAAGATCATGGCTACGAAGCCTTCTTGCCAACAACGGTGACGCAATCCCTCGATGCAGTGGTCAGTGCCATCGAGAATCTTCCTAGCCACCGACTCATTCAAGGCATCCATCTTGAAGGACCCTTCATCTCGCCGAAGCATCCCGGCGCGCAGCCTCCGCACGCCATCCTCGATCCTGTCGATTTAGAGAGCACCGGCTGGAACGAAGTTCTGGATCATGCCGCACTCAGGCTCATTACGCTCGCTCCCGAGCGACCCGGTGGTCTGGAACTCACCAGGCGCCTTTCGAGCCGGGGAGTGATCGTCTCAATGGGTCATACCGATGCAACCTTTGAGGAAGCGAATCTGGCCTTTGAGGCCGGGGTCACCCACGCCACGCACACTTATAACGCCATGCGCGGACTGCATCACCGAGAGGCCGGAACGGTCGGCGCAGTTTTTCTCAACCCAGGGGTCAACGCGGAACTGATCTACGACCGTATCCACGTGAGCAAACCCGCTGCCGAAGTTCTGATCAATGCGAAAGGCAGCGACCGGGTGATTGCTGTCAGTGACAGCACCCTTGCAGCGGGTCTCCCGACGGGCACGGCAATTTCGATGTGGGGGCTCGATTGCGTGGTCGGGGAAGGGCAGATTCGGCTGGCGAGCAATGGGAGCCTCGCCGGAAGCGCGGTCACGCTGGACAAGGTCTTCGCTAATCTTCTTGCGGACTTCGGCGGTGAAGTGGCGATCAAGGCAACCTCGCTCAATCCGAGACGCATTCTCAAGTTGGAAGGATCGCCGAAGGTGTGGCTCAAAGTCGATTCCACGGGAAGTGTCGTCGACCGAATCCGGCTCGACGCCTAGGCAGGCTCGGCCGCTTTTGTGAGCCGTTCACGAACCGCTTCCCACCCGAGCACGCCTGCGGGCGGTAATTCGACGTAAGCAAACTCCAAATTGAATCGGTCGAGTTGGTGCAGGGCTTCGTAAAGCTCGCGTGCGTATTCTCGTGGGTTCCCGGGCATCAAAATCTGAAGCTCGGATGATTTACGAGCGATTCGAAGGCCCTTGCCGTTCTCGGGGAACTCCTCTACCAGGATGAGCTTGGTCTTTGGCGCGTAGTGCCTCCGGTACCGACCCGGTGCGGCTCGCGGGCCAGATTCGTCTGCCTGAACATTCTCTCGCACCTCGCCGCCGATCACCTCTGCAATCTGCTCGGCACTAATCTGACCATGGCGCAGGATGGTCGGCTCTCCGGTGAGATCAAGCACAGTGGACTCGATACCTACCTCTGAGGGCCCACCGTTCAAGATGTAAGCCAAGCCCCGGTGAAGGTCGGGGTGAATGTGCTCCGTCCTCGTCGGACTCACCTCCATAAACCGATTGGCACTTGGAGCGGTGAGCGGGGAATCGGCAAGCTCGATGAGCTTGAGCGCCACGGGGTGATTCGGCATGCGAACCGCAACCGTGTCTCTCCCGGCGGTAGCGACACCCGGAATGCTCGGCTTCTTGGGCAGAACCAGAGTGAGCGGTCCCGGCCAGAACGTTTCGACCAAGTCGAACGCTTCGGGCGGAAAAGACCTCGCGACGAGGCTGAGGTGCTCCCGTTCGCAAACGTGGACAATGAGCGGGTTGTCTGCTGGGCGACCCTTCAACCGAAAGGTTCGTTTGATCGCAATCTCGTCGTAGGCAGAAGCAGCTAAACCGTACACCGTCTCCGTCGGCATGACCACAAGATCGCCCAACTTCAAAGCATCGGCGGGACCAAGCAGCAGGTCATAGAGTTGCAAACTCTGCTCTGGCTCCGGAAGGGCGAGCACCCCTCGGAGGTCTAAGGGAATCAAAGGTCCTCCAGAACCGCTCGCTTCATTGCCATCCGTGGAGCGGGCTGATCCAGCCAGAACTCGAATGCCAGCGCACCTTGTTCCACCAACAAGTTCAGTCCGTCGCGCACCTGAAATCCATGCTTCTGGGCTTCGTTGAGAAAGACCAGTTCTCGTCCATACGCCACGTCGTAGGCGATCGCCCCTTCCACCGCTCCCGACCACTTAATCGGCAGCTTCGCGGCGAACAAACCCGCCGAAGTCGTGTTGAGGACCAACCCGCAATCGGCAGATTCCGGGTGAGAAACTACGGGCACCTTCAGATTCAGGTCCGCCAAGAGCCTCTCTGCCTTTTCGCGGGTGCGGTTCCAAAGGGTGCATTCAAATCCTGCATCTACAAGCGCGGGGAGCAAAGCTCTAGTAGTGCCTCCCGCTCCAAGAACCAATGCCTTTTTGTTAGGCAATGTTTCCCCGGCGAGGGTGGCAAGAAACCCCGGTGCGTCCGTGTTGATGGCTCGCTCCGCCTTCAGGTCGATGGTGTTCGCCACGCCTGTCTTCCTCACGAACGGCTCCACAGATTGCGCCCAGCGTGCGGCTGATTCTTTGTGGGGAATGGTCGCGTTGACGCCTCGATAACCCAGAGAAGCGAGTCGATGAAGAGCCGATGCGAACTCATCTGCCGGGCACTCAACTGCAATGTACCGAAACTTGAGATCGAGCTCCTCGTAGGCGGCGTGGTGCATCTTGGGAGATCGGCTGTGCTCCACTGGATCGCCCAATACGGCAAAGTCCGCTTCGGGGGCTTCTCTCCAGGGGTAAAACGGTCGCCGCGAACTCTTCACGATGGTTATCCCTCGGTGGTCTTGGGGGTTTTGAAGGCGTAGAATCGCTGCCCGGCGAAGTTCCAAAAGGCGGCGACAAAAGCTCCGGCGAACGTTGAAACGAAGAGTCCGAGGTGAACCTGGGTGTACAGAATCGTCGTGATCAAAGCGTTGATCCCTAGGCCGATGTAGCTCACCAGATAGAGTCGACGAAGCTGTTTGGCTCGTTCTTCTTTGCCCTTTATCTGGAATGTCCAGGATCGATTCCAGATAAACGAGTTAAACGTCGCCACAAGCGAAGCGATGATGAAGACGACGGGGGCAAAGGCCTTATCGGGGGTCTCAGCAAAATTGAACAGCCTTGTGTTTTGCTGGAGCCACGTTCCTGCACGATAACTCAGAAGGTCGCCATTATCCAAACGAATAAGTTCTTGCAGGCCCTTTCGAATTGAATAGTCGATCACAAACGAAGAGCCACCGACGATACAAAACTTCACGAACTGCCGAACGATAGGCCGCTGAAGGAACCCTACCCCCACCGGACCGCCGTCGCCTTCGTCTACAGGGGTCACCAGTGCCTGGTAGATAAACCCCGAAACGAACTTCTCAATGAGACGGTTCACGCGTGTCCCGACAAACTCTGGACCATCCATCTTCTGCACCCAAATGGCGTCAATGCCGGCTCGGTTTGCTCCAAGAATGTCGGTCATCAGCTGATCGCCGATCATTACCGCTTGCTGGGAATCTTTTTTGAACTTGATAAGCGCCAGACGGAACATCGCCGGGCTAGGTTTGAACGTGCCCCGAACCGTTGGGATCCCGAGCTTTTCAGACAATCTTTGGAGTCGCTCAACCCTGCGAGTGTTGCTGATGATGCAGAGATCAAAGTCGAGAGCCTTAGCCTTTTCCAGCCAGGCAAGAACTTCTGGTGAGAAGTCTTCGCTCTTCCATTTCACCAGGGTGTGGTCCACGTCCAGAAGAATCAGCGACTTGCCGCTTAGTTTGAGGTCGTCCAGGTCCACCTCCACGATGGAGTTCTTCGTGTGCGCCGGACAGAAAGGACGAAATGCCCCCACCTGCTCGCGATCGAATGAACCAACCCTAAAACCCATTTCGAAATTCCTTTGAAATTATCCCCGTTTCTCTGTCTTTCATGCGGAGAGAACTCGTTAGGGTGTTGCCGGTTTCTTGGCGTCTAAAGCCTTTACCGCCGTTCTTCGCTTCCGTACGTTGGCTAAATGCTCGGGA
>CAZAVC010000196.1:0-4753 GCA_964488265.1 uncultured Fimbriimonas sp. | reverse complement strand
GGCAAAAGCTAAATCTCGCATGAGCGATTCCATTCGTTCGCTCATGATCCTTGTTCCGCCAACCGCGTTGGTTGTTGTTGCGGGAGAAGAAGACCGGCCAACCGCTGCCGCCTCCCTTAAAAAGGGAATGTTCGTTCGAGTGCGCCCGGGAGATCGCATTGCTGCAGACGGGTTGGTTACGGAAGGGGAGTCTTATGTCGATGAGTCAATGCTCACCGGCGAGCCCATGCCCGTTGCCAAGCGCCGGGGTGATCGGGTCACCGGTGGGTCTCTCAACGACCAAGGCTCGATCATCTTCCGAGTCGACCGCACCGGCTCGGGAACCACCCTAGCGCAGATTGCTCGGCAAGTTGAGCGAGCGCAAGGCTCGAAAGCTCCTTTGCAAGGGCTCGCGGACAAGGTGTCCTCCTTCTTCATTCCCGTGGTGATTGTGGTAGCGCTTGCGACCCTTGTGATCTCGGCGATAACCACAGGTCGGTTGGAAGAAGGTCTGCTTCGGGCGGTCGCGGTTTTGGTTGTTGCTTGCCCGTGTGCTCTGGGTCTTGCTACTCCTACGGCGCTGATGGTCGGCACAGGTCGCGGTGCCGAACTGGGTGTTTTGATCAAAGATGGGGAGGCACTGGAACGGGCGGCGACAGTCGGAACGGTGGTCTTTGATAAGACAGGGACTCTGACGAAGGGTAAGCCCGTCGTCACCGATTTTCACTGGTTCCCCACGGGCGAGGGCTCCGTTCAAGAACCTGAAATCTTGGCGCAACTTGCCGCCGTTGAGGCAAAGAGCGAGCATCCGCTTTCCCGAGCAGTGGTTGCCTTCGCTCGACGTAAAGTCTTGATGATTCCAGGCGCTACCGATTTTCAGGCCGTCAGAGGGCTTGGCGTTCGCGGTTCGCTCGGCAACTCTCAAATCTTAATCGGGCGCCTCAGTTGGGTGCTCGAAAATTCTCAACTTCAATCGGAGGACCGTGAGCGCCTTGAGACTCAGTTTCACGAACTGGAGTCGGCCGGGAAATCCGTCTTTGCGGCGAGAGGGTACGGATGGATTGCCGTGTTGGCGGTCTCCGATGAACTGAACCCAACGGCGATTGAGACGGTCGCAATTTTGCAGCGGATGGGTCGCAAAGTTGTGCTGCTGACCGGAGACCGACCCGCACCCGCGAAGGCGATCGCCGATCAGGTGGGCATCCGTGAGGTCATCGCTGAAGTACTGCCCGAAGGCAAAGCCGCAGAGATCGCTCGTCTTCAGGAAAACGGACGTGTGGCTATGGTCGGAGATGGGATCAATGATGCCCCCGCTCTGGCAACCGCGGATCTCGGCATTGCAATGAGCAGCGGCACAGAGGTCGCCATGGAAACGGCCGGGGTGACACTTCAAAGTTCGGATCTTCGGAAGGTGCCGACCACCATAGAACTGGCCCAAGCGACTCTCAGGACGATCAAAATGAACCTGTTCTGGGCGTTTGCTTACAACGTGGTGATGATTCCGTTGGCGGTGATCGGGCAACTCACGCCGATGTGGGCGGCCGGAGCCATGGCATTGAGCAGTGTCTCGGTCGTGGGCAATTCTCTCCGCCTGCGAGCCTTTCGACCCAAGGAACGGTAAGGGGGTTCGGAATTGTTCTCTCTTTCAGCAGATTCTTCCGAACCGAAACTTTTCCGTAGCGTATCTTCCCTCAGGAACATAACATGACTCGAACCGCCCTACTTCTTGCTATGGCTCTGCCTCTGATTGGTGGACTCTCCTTTTCTTCATCCAATTCAAAGAAGAGTCCGCCGAAGGAGGTCGCCTATTACGGAGACATCGAGCGAACGATCCAAGAGAAGTGTCTTCCTTGTCACCGAGAAGGTGGGGTAGGACCGTTTAAGCTCGACTCCTACAGCGAGGTGAAAAAGCGGGGAGCCATGCTCAATCGAGTGATCGCCGAAGGGATCATGCCGCCCTGGTTTGCAAAAGAGAGCATTGGGCCCTTCGTCAACGATAACTCGCTCAGCGCTGATGAGAAGGAGCGCTTCTCCGCTTGGGTCAAGGGCGGAATGCCCGAGGGAGATCGGTCGAAGGCGAGCAAGGCCCCCACGTTTGTGGCCGATTGGACCATTGGCAAGCCGGATGCGGAGTTCAAGATTCCTCAACCCGTGAATATTCCGGCTGAGGGGGTTCTTCCTTACAAAATCGTCGATGTTCCTACCAACTTCACTGAAGACAAGTGGGTCGAGAAGATCGAGGTTCTCCCGGGGGATCGCTCAGTGGTTCACCACGTTTTGGTCTTTGCCCGCACCCCCGGTGCCAATCGGTTGGAAGACCAGTTAGAAGGCGTGGGCGGATACTTCGGCATCTATGTGCCCGGCAACTCGGCGCTGGTTTACGGAAACGGATTGGCCAAGCAGATTCCTAAAGGCGCGGTTCTGAGATTCCAAATTCACTACACCACGAACGGCGCAGAAACCACCGACCAAACCAAGATCGGGCTTGTCTTTGCGAAGTCGGCTCCCAAGCAAGAGGTCCGCACAGGAAGCCTAGCCAACCTGGCCTTCCTTATTCCGGCTAAGGCAAACAACCACCGGGTGGAGGCCAAGCTGGAGGTTCCGGCTAACGTTCAGATCCTCTCGTTCTTACCGCACATGCACCTGAGAGGGAAGGCGGCGAAGTACGAGCTGGTCGAATCGACTGGGTCCAAGAAAACGCTGCTCGACGTTCCGAAGTACGACTTCAACTGGCAGTTGAACTATGTGCTGAAGAAGCCGCTCCCGGTTTCAGAAGGGCAGTCTTTGGTTTACACCGCTTGGTACGACAATTCGGCGGAAAACCCGGCGAATCCCAATCCGAACCGAGTTGTGACCTGGGGTGAACAAACGGACGACGAGATGCACCTGGGCTATGTGGATTACATTGTTCCCGGTGAGAAGCCTGGCGAGGGTCGAAACATCATTCGGCCGAGCCTGCGAGGCGAGGTGCAAAATCGGGTCGAGCAGATCTTCACCAGGCTTGATCGCAACAAAGACGGAGTAGTTACCGAAGCCGAGGCTGGGCCGCTGTGGTCCCGAATCAAGATTGCGGATGCCAACGGCGACGGAAAGCTGACGCTGGAAGAGGCGAAGAAGGGCTTCGGAGGCTAATGCCTCCGAACGACCTTAATTCAGGCGATAGATAACCCTGGCGGAGAGTGGCGGTAACGCCATCTCCGTTCCGCCCTGGCGAACCATATCGCCGATGGATTCCGCTTGGACGGCAATCGGCTGTCCAACAAACTCGGTGGGAACCCGCATGATTGTTGAAGACAGGTTTCCGTTAAAGACCACCAAGACGTCTTTCCAGGAATCGCCTACCAAAGCGCCATTCAGCCGATAGGCGACAACACCCCTCGGTAGGGTGGCATCGGGCAAGAATCGAACGACCTTTCGAACCTGTTCGGCGCTCGTTAATCGGAAAACCGGGTGGGCTTTCCGGATCGCAATCAGTCCCTTTACGTAGGCGGCCACGTCTAGATACTCGGTGGCACGCTTCCAATCAAAGCGGTTGACCTCATCGCCGGCATTGTAAGAGTTATGGTTGCCGCCTTTTGTGCGCCCTAATTCGAAACCGCCCTCCAGGAAGGGAATCCCCTGCGATAGAAGCACCCCCGCCGCAGAGAGTCGGAGGGAGGGTTTCTGCAGCCCTTCTAGCCCGGATGGAAGACTCAATGCGACCTTGTCTAGCAACGTCATGTTGTCGTGGGCCGATACGTAATTGACGGTTTCGGTTGGGTTGAGCGCGAAATCGGAGAGGTTCGACCCGGATCCATCGGCGCCGTATTCCACCGAACCGACGATGCCGCGTTTTACGCCGTAGGTGTCTTTGGAACCCATCGCAAATCCCGGACCCTTTCCATCCAGTTCGCCTCGATAGGCGCTGCGGAAGTTATCGTTGAAAACGGCAAAGCCGGTTCCCCGTTGTTGACCTTTCCCAAAGCGAGTGGGACCTCCGCCGGTCCACGGCTCGCCATAAAGCACCAGGTCCGGACGCTTTGACCGGAGAGATTTCGCAATCTCGGCGCAGGTGTCGCGAGTGAACATTCCCAAGAGGTCGAATCGAAAACCGTCCACGTTGTACTCGTCCAACCAGAACTTCAGGCTTTCGATCACATACTTCCGAACCATTGGGCGATCGTCATGGAGCGCGTTGCCAACTCCGGACTCGTTAAGAACATCGCCGCGCAGGTTGGTTCGGAAGTAGTAGTAGGGCACCGTCTCCCAGAAGGCGGAGTCTCGACCGTAGCCGGGAACGGTGTGGTTGTAAACCACGTCAAGAACCACTCGGAGTCCTGCGCCGTGAAGAGCTTCCACCGCGGTTTTGGTCTCTCGAATCGTCTCCAATGGATTGTCGGGTTGAGTCGAATACTGCTCTTCGGGATGGTTGAAGAGCGTGGTTTCGTAACCCCAGTTGTAGGTTCGAGAGTTAGAAGGGTTGTAGTTCTGGATCGGTAGAAGGTGAATGTCCGTGACTCCTAGCCACTTCAGGTAGTCAAGCCCAGAAGGTCCCCCGTCCGGTCTCTTTGTTCCACTCTGCGCTAGCCCGAGATACTTGCCCCTCTTCGCTTCCTCCAGACCAGAGTCAGCGGAAGCGGTAAAGTCACGGACGTGAATCTCATACAGAACAGCGTCGGTGGTGCCGTTGTGCTTTGGGTTAGCTGCGGATCGCCATGGCGTCGGATTCGTGGCCTTGAGGTCAACCACAACCGACTCTAATTCACTCGCGTTCTTCGCGTTTGTTGAAGCGAAG
>CAZAVC010000195.1:0-4754 GCA_964488265.1 uncultured Fimbriimonas sp. | reverse complement strand
CGTCGTCGTGGATGCGGTCAAGCGAGAGGGCAAGGGCTTCAACGCTGCTACCCTTGAGTACACCGACCTCCTCGCCGAGGGCGTTGTCGACCCGACCAAGGTCGTTCGACAAGCGCTTCAAAACGCAGCATCGATCTCTGGTCTTTTGTTGACCACTGAGGCGATTGTTGCTGAGATTCCGGAGCCCGAGGACGAGGGTCACGGACACCATCACCACCACTAAGAGCTAACTCTCAAAGTGGAAGCCCCCTCGAAATTCGAGGGGGCTTTTTTCTATTTCAGATTGCCAAAGTTTTCGGCGAGGAGTCGGTAGTGCAGCCACTCTTTCGTTTCAAAGGCTCCAAGAGACTCGTAAAAATCGATCGCGGGCTTGTTCCAATCGAGCACGGACCATTCCATCCGACCGCATCCATGCTCGGTAGCCACAGCGCCCAAAGCGGCGAATAGCTTCTTTCCAACTCCCTTCCCTCTCTCAGACTCCAGAACGAATATGTCTTCGATGTAAAGAGTTGGTCGAGCCAAGAACGTTGAGTACGTGAAGAAGAACAGTGCAAATCCAACGGGCCGGCTTTCATCTTCGGCAAGGAGAACCCGGGCGTATCGATTCTCTCCAAACAGGTGCTCTCGAATCTGCTCTTCGGTGCCGACGCTCTCGTGGAGCCGCTTCTCGTACTCGGCTAGAGCATTGATCATTTGGAGGATAGTAGCCGTGTCCTCCTGCGTTGCGGGTCGAATAACAACCGAAGCCATGCTCAAGATGCTGACACATCCTGTGCATGGCTTCATTACCAAGAGTGCTTGTGGTCTTAAGGGTTGATCTTTGCCGGCCGCTGGCGAGCACCCATTTGGATGTTCCCCATGGCTTTCGCCATCTCTTCAGCCTGAGTCCTGAACTCTTGGGGCATCTGGTTGTACGAATACTCCTTCGAGACATCAACAAAGCGGTTTTTAAGCCCGTTGGACATCGATATCGTTTGGTCGTACTGAATGGTGAGATTGATATCTTGCTCTGTTGCGGAGCGGAATCTATCGTAGGAGGTTTTTGTCAGGAATCGCTTCAGCTCTGCAGGAGCCTTGTCGTAGAACGAACCCATTGCGATCAGTTCTGGACCTCCGAAGGCAGAGCGCCCGGTATTGGATTCTCGGGCTTGCCAAGTGTTCCGTGTGGTCAGATCCATCTTCAGCACACCCCGAGGTGGAACCCCCTGACCAAGAAAAATGGTTCGCTCATTTGCAAGCGAGAGTCCACCGCCCATGAGCATAGAAACCATAGGCATGTTTGAAAGACCCATCGGGAGAGCGCTGTTCTCTGCCCCGGTTGACTTCTGGGGTCCCGCATTGTCGTTGTAGGTCAGCGATCGGACGATTTCCATCTGAGGACCGCTGAGCGAAGACAAGGAAACGGCCGCTTTACCCGCAAGAATTCGCCGCTGCTCAGGGTTGAACGTCCCGTACAACCGCACCCAAGGAAATGTTTCCTGGGAGAGTGAGTTTCCGAACTCCATGGTCCCATCCTGGGTGACCAGACTGACGATCGCCTGTGCGAACGTAGAGGCACCCAGCGGACGAACTTGCTCCACCGCAAAGTTGGCAAAGTCGTCGAGCGTTCCGTAGCCCTTAGCAACAACCGACTTCACGAGTTTTCCGAGTGCGGGGCGGTCTACGTACGCTTCGTCGTAGGCGCTTACGCTCGTGGAGGAAATCTCAAGCCACCCGTCCTTTTCTGAGACGACAATGCCGGTTTCGGCATCGATCTGGCTGAGCACAGTCTCGCAATCTTTGCCTCCCTTGGCAATTTTCGAGGCGACGGTGGCAAAGGTGTTATCTGGAAACATCGCGACGACGTTCTTGTCGCTCGCTACCGAATCCAGAAGAGGCTTGGTCAGCAAAGACCACGGTTCCACCGTAGGCACTTTCGCGAGTTGAGCGGCGATCGCCCCCGGGACAGCCTTGCTCTCTCCACTTCCGCCAAAGGAGAAAGAGCTGCCTATGGATCCGGCGATCATCATGCGAACCCCGCCCATCATTCCACCAGCTCCGGGCAGAACAGTTGCCAGTTCCTTGGCCGTAGGGTTGGCGACGTAGGGGGTTTTCTTCTCTGACTTAAAGGAAGTGGCTCCCTCAAAAACCGGGAAAACGGTCGAGCCCTGGGTGATCGTTTCACCCTTATCGTCCGCCACGAGGATCGAGCAACTGATCGAATCGCCGAACTGACGGTGCAACACGAGGATGCCAAATTCGGGCCGATTTGGATTGCCTTTGCCCATCCCACCTGCCGGACCGCCAAAAGCGATTTGAACCCGCCCCCCGTCTTGAACCCCTGGACGGGTCTGCTCACGGTTAGCGTTGAGGACCTGCTGATCGCGCACGAACTCCCGGAATACTTGACCTGCGTTGTTTGGCAACTTGCCTTGCACCGAAGTTGGACGAGTCGAAAGAACAACCCGCTGTCCTGCCTTCAGCGTTGAAAGCGCTTCGGGTCCAATGGAGCGAAAAATCTTAGCGAGAGCCCTTGAAGCAGGATCAGCACTGGCGGCCGCACCCATTTCATCGCGCACATTGAGGCGAATTTCACCGGCACCGTTTTCGAACTGCTTCATCATCTCGGCAGCGCGATCGTTTTGCTGCTTGCGTGTTTCTTCGACAAGCTTTGTGGTGATCGGGCCATCTTTCGCGAATTGGGCCTCCATCTCCTTGAGCCGAGTAGCGATGGCGTTTGCCTTGACAAGATCTGCCTCGCGTTCGATTTTGCGGGACATCCCTGTGGTACGAGTCAGCGACTCTGGTCCCGACGTCGGCTTCACCCATTCTGCACCAACGAGGGTTGCAAGACGGGTCATCAGTTCCCTGGGGTTGTTGCCACTAAAGGAAACGTAAACGGGATAATCCGCGATCTCGCCGCGTACTTCCAACGCCAAACCACTTGCCTTTGAGAGCTCAGCCACGACCTCTCGAAGCGCACTGTATCGCTGAATCTTGATCGGGTTGGCTGCGTCTTGAGGAGACGTCGTCGGGTGACCGCCTAGGGCGATGACGAGTGCAAGGGTCGAAGTAGATAAGGGCATATTTCTCTCGCAATGAGACTAGTAACTGATTAGACGACCGGGGAGGTCCAATGTTTTCCCTGGCAGGTCTTCCGGTTCAAGAGAGAACATAGTTGGTATCTTCTCTCCTATGGAGTTCGTTGTCGACGCCGTCGATCGCTTAGATCGATTTGTAGCAACCAAGCTTTCCGAACATTCTCGGTCGAAGTTGGTGCGACTCATCGAAGCTGGCGAAATTCTTTTGGACGGGCAGCCGGCAAAAGCCTCCATAAAGCTTTCGATTGGGCAAACCGTTTTTGTGCCCGAAATTGGCGATAGTGAGCCTCATGACCTATCGCCCGCTGAAATTCCGCTTGAAATCGTGTACGAAGACGAGGACTTGCTGGTCGTCAACAAGCCGCGCGGTCTCGCCTCTCACCCGGCGGCTTCTCTCAAGGAGCCATCTTTGGTTAATGCTCTCCTCGCCCGTGGACAGGATCTGAGTCAGGTTGCGGGTTCGTTCCGGCCCGGCATTGTCCACCGACTGGATAAAGAGACCACCGGGCTGATGGTCGTAGCCAAGAACGACCAAGCTCACGTTCTGCTGGCAAAACAGATCGAAAGCAAATCTGCCGAACGACGCTACTTTGCCGTCCTTGCCGGGGAGATCATTCGAGAGAAGTTTGCGGTGGACGCACCGATCGCCAGGTCCAAACAGAATCGACAACTGATGACGGTCGATCCAAAAGGAAAACGGGCAGTGACGCACCTCCGACGGGTCGCCAGACTTTCTCAAGGGACCCTCATCGCGGCGCGACTCGAGACGGGCAGAACGCACCAAATTCGTGTGCACTGTCGCTCTATCGGGCACCCGGTGTTAGGCGACAACCTGTACGCTCCGAGGGAATGGGCAAGCGGAGATATGCAACTGCACGCGGCTTTCCTTGCCTTCGATCACCCTAGAACGGGTGATCGGGTGATCACGTTCTGCGCACCGCCTCAGGATTTTCTCGGTTACGAGTTCGCAACTCGTGAGGTCATCGAATCGTTCGATAAATCCTAAGGGTTACTTCCCCAGCGCGAATCGGTGGATGATCTTGTACGAGTTATCAGGCTGAGTCTCGACTAGGCAGATCTCGTTCACGGTCCAAGAAGCCTCTTCGTACTTTGCAATCGGGAAGTAGTTGCTAAGGACCATACCGAAGGGCCTGGAGGCGGGTCGCATGCGCGCAAGGGTGACGTGAGCCACGAACGGGTCGTCTAGCTCCGCATTGAGGGCATCGGCGAACTTCAAATGCAGGTCTGCAAGGAGTTCCGGGCTCGATGTGTCCACGCCCCACCACAGCACTCCCGGACGCTTAAAGTCTGGGAAGCAACCGAGTTTGCCCATGGAGAGTTCGAACGGTTGGGTCTCAGCACAGATCGCCTCCACGGCCGACCAATCGGTCACTTCGGAATCGCCAAGAAAGAGGAGAGTGGCGTGAAGCTTGTGACTTGGAACCCACTTAAGACCCTGCCGATCCAACTTTTCGTGCCATCGTCGGATGGATAATTCCATCGGCTCGAGGCTTTCGCTAGGTGGAAAAATGGCAAGGAACCTTTGCATGAGCCTTAATAATGGCGCATCTAAGGGCCCTTGAACGCAGACCAACCGATATCAGGCATTCGTCCGAATATCCCGAAGCCACTTCACGTGACCGTCAAGAAACAATCTGTTTCGACCGCCAAGAT
>CAZAVC010000194.1:0-4778 GCA_964488265.1 uncultured Fimbriimonas sp. | reverse complement strand
TCAAGCCGATATCGATAAGGCCGTTGAAAACAAGTTTAAGGCGGTCGATAACGACCCCAATCTCACTCCCGAGCAGAAGGAGGAGATGAAGAAGCACATGTCCGGCGGAAGTCCTCGCACTCGAGACGGCGCTCCTCAGTAACCCTCGTCAACCCTGAAAGTAGGAAACTGAGTCATGTCCGCCACTATTCGTGATATCGCCAAAGTCGCCGGAGTAAGTGTTGCTTCCGTGTCGAAGGTGCTTCACGGCGGTGGCGGAACCATCCGGGTCAGCGCCGAAAAGGCCGAGTACATCAAGTCGATCGCTCGGGAGATGCAGTACGTGCCCAACGTTGTTGCCAGGACCCTCCGAAGTGGCCGATCCAACACCATCGGCCTGGTCTTCGAACAGTTCGGCTCGATCTCAGCAGGGCCCCTTTATTACGTCTACTTGCTCGATGCGATCGCCTCGGTTCTGTTTGAACGACATTACCGACTGACGATCTTGCCGGAAATCGACTCCGAAAAGCCGGAGAGCCTGAGCGACGGACGCCTAGATGGACTCATCTGGTGCAAGTTGGACCGAAACGGGGGCATTGTCAACCTTATCGAGCGAGACAGCCTGCCTGTCGTGGCGCTCAACTCCTCGACCCTTGGCGCGGATACGCGCCTCATCAATTTTCACTGCGACAACGAGGGTGGCATCCGACTCATTCTGGATCACCTCGTGGAGTTGGGTCACACCAAGATTTTGTTCGTCATGGAAACGGGCGAAGTCTCCACTCCAGACGCGGTGGTTCGTCGTGACGCCTTCTACAGGATCGCCAAAGAAAAAGGACTGCACTTGGGTGAAGAAGACGTCGTTCAATGGTCGAGGACGGCCATTGAATTTCCTGCCTGGTGGGCCTTGCAAACGGGTCATACCGCTCTTGTTGCATGGAACGAGGGTGTGGCAGGAAGCATTTTGCAGGTCGCACGCCGAAACGGTGTCAAAGTGCCGACCGACCTCTCTGTGGTGGGATTCGATAGCACCGCCTATTGTGATACCACCACGCCGCGTCTTACCGCCGCTCGCCAGCCCATTCGGGAGATGGCGATTGCTGCGGCGACAACCCTTGTCGATCTGGTGGAGGGACGGGCTCCGACCCACCTTCGCCGAGTCTTCCCGTGCACGCTCGACGTGCGCGGATCCACCTCAGAGCCGAGGAAGCAATCATGAAAAACAATCGAGCCTTTACGCTTATTGAACTTCTCGTCGTTATCGCGATTATCGCGATTTTAGCCGCCATCCTCTTCCCGGTCTTCGCTCAGGCGAAGGAAGCCGCGAAGAAAACCCAGTCGCTCAGCAACATCAAGAACCTGGGCACTTCCATCAACATCTATCTTTCTGACTCGGACGATACGTTCCCGCAGTCGGAAACGGGTGAGGGTGTGACGGAATTCACCTGGGCAAGCGCCATCTTCCCGTACGTCAAGAACGGTGACAACGCCGTTTTCGGCGGATCGGCTCTCGGTCGATCATTCGCCAACAGCGGTATCTTCCGCAGCCCCGGCAACCCGAGGCAGCAAGTGAACCAAGGCAACAGCGAAGGTTCGTTCTCGTACGGTGTTCACCGCTCGATCTTTGTTGCTAACTATAGCCACCAGGGACCGCAAAACGGCGCGCCAAACCCCGGCGTTAATGCATCCGCGATCGATCTCGTTGCCGACAAGGTGATGATGATGGAGAAGGGAACCAATGCATCCGGCGCAGGCTGGAACTACCCGTGGTTCCACGACTGGCAAAACATGTGGGTTGGTCCGATTCTCGGAACGGCAGGAGATCCCAGCACCATCCTCCGCGACGGTGTGGACGTCTACACTCCTGGTACTGCGGTTTACGATCCTCGATTCGACACCGACTGTGGTTCTGCTTCGAGCGGAGCCTGGGAGTGCGCAGCTCACGCTCGCTACCGATTCAGCCGAGGCGCTCCGATGGTGTTCGTTGATGGACACGCAAAGTCCATTCAACGCGGCGCGATTAAGTGGTTCCAAAACATTTGGATCGACCGACGGAACATCAACCGCTGGAACTGGTACTACGACTACATGAACGGCGGCGGCTGGGGCTTCCCAGGCATCCGATAACGTTCCTCCCGACTCCCCGCTTACTACCCAATTCAACGATTCGGTTCCGTTGAAATGGATTGGTAGGGCGGGGAGCCCTTCTTTTAGAACTCACAGAATCCATGATCGCCATCAGCTTAAGCCTCGCCATTGCCGCTTCACTGACCCCTACGCATACACCAGCGATTGGTCAAAACGGGAAGCTTCCAACCTTGCGGATGAAGGGGATAGATATGGTGGACCCCGCCGGGAAGAAGGTTGTGCTCAAGGGGGCAAACCTCGGCAACTGGCACGTCATCGAGTTCTGGATGCTCTGCCTTGCCGGGGAAAAAGGCGTGCCTGGCGACCAATTTCGCTTGGAAGAACTGCTCACCAAGCGCTTTGGCGAATCTGAAAAAGAGCGCCTCATGGAGATCTACCGGTCGAGCTGGATCACGGAGCGTGATTTCAAGAATCTCCAACAGTACAAGTTCAATCTGCTCCGACTTCCCACCAACTACCGTCTGATGGAAGACGATCGGAAGCCCTTCCAGTTGAAGCCAAACGCCTTCAAGTGGATCGACCGAGCCGTGGATTTGGCGGAGAAGCATGGCATGTACGTGATTCTGGACATGCACGGCGCGCAGGGCGGTCAGAGTCCTTACGACCACACCGGACACTCGGATCAGAACAAGCTGAAGGATTCGCCAGAAGCACAAAAGAGACTCGCCTGGCTATGGGGAGAGCTTGCTAAGCGATACAAGAATCGTTCTGCGGTGGTGGCTTACGACGTTTTCAACGAGCCTTACGGGACTCCGAAGCCGATCCAAGTTTCCGTTTTCGAGATGGCGTATCGAGAGATTCGAAAGCACGATACCGAGAAGCTCATCTTTGCGCACGGCAACTACGACGACTTCTCTCACTACGGAGACCCCAAAGAGAAGGGTTGGAAGAACGTGGGCTTCCAGATGCACTACTATCCAGGGCTGTTTGGCAACGGGTCGCCGAATCTGAAGACGCACCTCAAGCACCTTTCTAGCCTGGAGGGCGTGGCGGAGCGTGTGAAGAAGCTGAACGTTCCATTCCTGGTCGGTGAGATGAACGTGGTGTTCGACCTTGCGGGTGGCGCAGACATGATGCGCGCGACCTACGATCTTCACGAAAAGTTTGGCTGGATGACCACGATGTGGTCTTACAAAGCCCTCTCGAAAGATGGCGGTTTTGGCAATGCAAGTTGGGGAGCGGTCACTAACACCGAGCCCGCTCGGATGATCAACTTCGAGACGGCCTCGAAGAGCGAGGTCGAAGATTACTTCAAGTCGTTCGCTACCCAGAAGTTGGCGATCAAGGAGCCGCTTCGCCGGGCATTGGCTGATCCGGCATATAAGGTGAAGCCGTTCGACATTCCTCCCGTGCGAAAGACCGCGCCTCAGGAGACGTTATCGGGTTGGAACGCCACCGATGTTGGAGGGGCGCTCAAAGGTGGTCTCAAGAACAATCCGGATGGCTCGTTTGCTCTCTTTGGTGGCGGCGGTGACATTTGGGGCGGTCGGGACGAGTTCCGATTCCTGCACCAAACGCTGAACGGAGACGGCTCGATCGAGGTGACGATCAACGCTGTCGAGGCGGTCGATGGCTATACCAAGGCGGGCATCATGCTTCGAGGCGGGCTTGGCGATAACGATCCGTTCTTGCTCGTTTCCGTCTTCCCATCGGGCGAGGCTCAGGTAGCAAAGCGGGAGTCGAAGGGCGGTGAAGCGAGTGGAGCCGAAACCCGCCAGCTCGCCTTTCCCGGTTCGAAGCTGAAGATTGAACGGCGAGCGGGCTCGCTGACGGTCTTCACTGCAAAGCCCGGCGAAGGATGGGAGCAGTTGGCGACGATGAAAGACTTTCTGCCTGCCAAGGTTGAGGCGGGTGCGGTGGCATTGAGTCACAGCTCGGGTGAATTGGTGGAGATCGTCTATCGCGATCTGAAGCTGTCGAAGTAGGCGGGAATTTACCAGTTTAGAACCCTCTCCCCTCTGGGGGAGAGGGTGGCCGAAGGCCGGGTGAGGGGTCCCCAGTTCTGCTTTTGGGAGAGGTACCCAATCGGGTCGGTGTGGTCGGCAGAACCTAACGTCACACCGCCGCATTCCGGCATTAGAACTTTTCAGAAGCCGGATGGATAGTGAAGGAAGAATTGTCCGGACCCCTCACCCGCCCCTCCGGGGCACCCTCTCCCCCAGAGGGGCGAGGGTCCTGAACCTACCTTCCGGACCCCTCACCCCTTCCCGATTCTTAAGACACCCCTCGCCCTAAAACCGCTCGACCACCGACTCCGACTCGTAGTCGTAATCCGGCCGATCGTCCCGCGTGCCGAGCCTCAATTCCGACCCCGGTCGAACCAAAATCGGCATCGATAGCGCGGAGTGCGTCTCCGTCACCCACTTCGGACCCGTCACCTGTTCTCGAGAAATCAGGTGCGTCCACGTTCCCTCGGGCACGTAGTACGTCACTGATCCATCGAAGGTGAAGACCGGCGCCACCAGCAACTTGTCGCCGAGCATGTACTGCTTATCCAACGTGTCGCAGGCCGGGTCAGATGGGAACTCAACGTGCATCGATCGCATCATCGGCACGCCGGTCTCCGCCGCTTCTAATGCCTTTTCCCACAGGTATGGCATCAATCGGTGCTTGAGCTTGGTGAAGAACCGCAGCACGTCCACCGCCTCCTC
>CAZAVC010000193.1:0-4792 GCA_964488265.1 uncultured Fimbriimonas sp. | reverse complement strand
AGTTGGAGGGTAGCTTCCTGAAAAAATAGCTCAATGCCAGGTCTGGAAACCCGGACCGTCGTTTTGATTTTTGGAGGCCTCATGTCGATCGATCTGAACAGTCGCGCAGCCGTCACCGCCCTAGATCCCAAGGGCATGCTTACTCTTACCGATGCTTTCCCGAATCAGTGTCGAGAGGCACATGCACTCAGTCTAGGAGTGAGTCTTGAACCACTTGGTTTCGAGCCGAACATTGTGATCCTCACCGGTCTCGGTGGGTCTGCCGCAGGTGGAGATTTCGTCCGAGCGCTGTTTGAGGAAACGGGCAAGGCTCCCTTCTTGGTGAATCGCGACTACCACCTCCCAAGCTACGTGAATAGCAAGAGTGTGGTGATTTGCAGCAGCTATTCCGGTAACACCGAAGAGACTCTTTCGGCGTTTGCGGACGCTCAAAAAGCGGGCGCAACGATCATTTGTGTTACCAGCGGCGGAAAGCTGAAAGCGCTTGCTGACGAAGCGGGTTATCCGGTTTACGTCGTTCCCGGCGGGCAGCCTCCACGAACGGCGCTTGGCTTCATGCTCATCCCGGTCATCGTGGCCTGCGAAAACCTTGGTCTCATTGCAAAGAACGACTTCGAGAAAGCCTTCCAGTTGCTAGATGCCTGCGTTCAGGAGTGGACCGTTGAAGGCAGCAACCCCGTTGCCAAGGATCTTGCAACCGAGATGTTCGGCAAGCTCAGCGTTCTTTACGCTCTCGGCTCCTGGCAAGGAGCGGTTGCTAACCGATGGAAGGGTCAAATCAACGAGAACTCCAAGAATCTGGTGCTCAACAGCACCTACCCGGAGCTAAACCACAACGAGATCCTCGGGTGGGTCAAAGCGAACGAGCAAGGAATCGCTGGATTCGTTGGCATCCTCCTCACCGATGGCAACGAGAGCGCGAAAATGAAGAAGCGCGCCGAAGTAACCGAGGGGCTCATTGAGGGCGTTTGTAAGTTCACGCCCGTCGCCGCGAAGGGCGACACCTTGCTGGAGAAGCTGCTTTCGCTCGTCTTCTTGGGTGACTACATTTCGCTCTACTTGGCTGCCCTGAACCAGGTCGACCCGGAGAACATCGACTCCATCAACATCCTCAAGAACGCGCTGGCGTCTGTCCCCTAGTCGCAACTTCCGAACAGTTTCCGGGTGTATCACAATAAAGAGATGCACCCGGAAGTTCGGAAAGCCCACGACGCCTACGAAGCACACATCGCCGCTTGGCTGAGTGAAATCAAGGCGATGGATTCTGAGACTCAGAATCGCCCGGGACCGCGAAACGGCTTTTCTCCCCTGCAGGCCATCGAGCATCTCGCCCTCACCGACGGCATGTACTTGGGCTTCATGAAGAAGGCGAATCGTGAGAAGTTCGCCGCGAAGAAACCCAAGATCAACTGGGTTGGAAAAATCTTCATGCGATCCATGACAACCAAGCCGAGGCCGATGATGACGACCCCGAGCCTTACCCCGACGACCACCTTGAACTTCAAAGAGGTGGTCGATCACTGGGCGGCTCAACGTGCCGAAGTCATAAAGTTAATCGGCGGCAACACCCCCGACCAGGGCGTGTTTCGCCACCCGTTGTTTGGTGTCCTGGGCCCGTTGGAGATACTCGAGGTGGCAGACGGGCATCTCGAGTATCACATCAAGCGACTCAAAGAGTAGCTTTCTTCCGTTTGCGGAATGCCAAGAGTCCTACACCAAGCACCGCGAAGGAAGCGGGTTCCGGAACTGCGGCAACGTAGTTATGGCCGCTCGCAGAAGAGAAGGTTCCTTCAAGAGCCTCGATGGTGATCAATCCCGTATGGCTGGCATCCGCGTTCGCGGAGCTGAATCCGGGAGTGTTCGAGAGTACCGAGGCGAATGCGTAAAGATCGGCTTGAAGACCCCATTCCGAACCTGCGGCTCCTTCGATGACAAAGGATGCGGCGGAGCGGAACTCGCCTGGACCATCGTGGCGAATGATTACTGACGTTCGAACTGGGCCACCTGCTAACGGATAGGCGTAGGTGTCTAGCGCACTCTCGGCAAGAGCCCCCGCGCCGGATTCGTCGAGGACGCTATGAAGCCCATAAGAGACGCGCAATCGGACCGTCGGGGCACCGGCGAGCGTGATCTTATCGTTGAAAGAAGCACCAACTCCGTTGATGAAAGGGAAGAACGTCCCCCTGCCAGAAGCGTTGTGGTTGGTTGTGCCCGGATTGCTTGTTTGGGCATCGACATCGCCCTTCAGGACACCGAACGCGGAGGTGAAGGAAGCCGACGCTATGGAGTGATCAGTTGAAGCATAGGCGCTCCGAATCAGCGTTTCCGTGCCGCCTTTAATGATCCAGTCCTGCTCGCGAGACTGAAAAGCCCCTCCTGCCGAATCAGAAATCGTCGTCACCGCACTGGCCCGCAAGTATTGAGCGTGAGCCGATGGTAGAGCAAAAACCCCCAAAATTAACGCAAGAAAACTTCGTTTCATCCCGTCAATGATACGACAGGTTATGGACGAGAATCCTGGTAAATTTCCGAGTTATCCGATGACATCGCGCAGCCTTCTGCGCTGAGCAATCATTCGCAGCTTGCGAATGGCTTGTAGTTCGATCTGCCTTACCCGCTCGCGAGAGAGATGAAGTTCTTGAGCCACCTGTTCGGGGTTGGCATCTTCCTCGATCACCGTTTTGTCGTCTTCAGCGACGACCTTGTAGCGCATCTTCATCACTTTCTGCTCTCGCTCAGAAAGCTCGGCGACGATTCTTCGAAGTTCGTCAAACAGCACCTCGGCCATCACCGCTTCTTCGGGGTCGATGGTGGCATCGTCTTTAATCAGACTCCCCAGCGTCGTACCCAGACCGTCTCCGACCTGAGCATCCAGCGAAAGCATTTCTTGCGAGGTTTGGACCAGAGATTGGAATTTTCTAAGCGATAGACCCAAAGCCCTAGACAACTCTTCTTGAGTCGGCTCCCGTCCGGTTTCCCTTACCAAGCGGAGACGTTCTTTCTCGATGCGGCGGATCGATTGGGAAATGTGAGCGGGAAGGCGGATCGCCTTGCCTTTGTTGTCGATCGCTCGACCAATCGCCTGGCGAATCCAGTGCGTGGCATAGGTGGAGAACCGGAAGCCTCGGTCCGGATCGAACCGTTCCGCGGCTTGCATCAGCCCAATCGCACCCTCTTGAATCAAATCTTCGAGCGGAATCTGTCGGTTCTTATATCCCTTGGCGATGTTGATCACCAACCGCATGTTGGATTCAATAAGTCGCTGCCGAGCGGATGGGTCCCCTTCACGAACCGCACGCGTGAGAAAATTCTCCTCCTCCAATGAGAGAAGTGGCGATTGCGTCAGACGGATGAGGTAGCTGGGGATCCCGTCTTCGCTTTCCGGAGAATTGTCGTGTGGCTGCATGCCGAGAAGTAGGTTGATAAGGCTTTACCGATGCAGGAGCGAAACTTGAACCCTCCTCCCTAATGGACGCCTCGACGTCGCTGAGGGTTCATAGTGCACTCTTCCGTCTATTCAATACTCTCAATATTCGTGCCACGATTCTTCGCTCGTGACAACGCTTAATCGCTTCAGCGCGATATGAGCAAGATTTGTTCCCCTTTTCTGTTGATACCCGCTCTGCGTCTCAGGGTGAGCAATAGCCTAGGAACATTCAAATCTTTCGGAGGACTTCTGATTCTTTTCTCTTCTACGTTGTAAGCGTCGCATAATCAAAGCACCTGTCTGGGAGCATGGCTTAGGACCTCGATGCGCACGAATGAAGAGAAGTTCATCCTGGAAAATCAAGGCAACTGGAATCGCCTGAGCGCGCTGTGCGACTTGTTCGCCCAGGGCTCGAAGAACATGCCGACCACGGACCTACGGGAGTTCGTGCGGTTGTACCGATTGGCTTCCAGAGACCTTGCGACTTTGCGTACCCAATCGCAGAACCTTGTCCAGATACAGGATCTCAACGATCTCGTTGGGCGAGCCTATGCGCTGCTTTATCGCGAGCCAAAGCGGAATCTCTTCGTTTCCGTGTATGAAGGTCTTCAATACACCGCCCGGGCCTTTCGACGTCAGTTCCTTTTTATCCTGGCCGCCTTTGTCTTGACCCTCGGGTCTTCGTTCTTCGCCGCAGGACTTACCGCCGCCAAGCCGCATCTTCGTGATGTCCTAGTCGGTCCTCAGGCGGAAGACATGATCTCTCAATGGACCAAGAAAGGGACGGAAGATTCCACCGAAGACCTCTCTGAGGCGTTGAGTTCGGGTGTGATCATGAGCGCTTTTTACGCCACCAATAATCCCAGGGTCTCCTTGATCGCGGGAGCGATCGGTGCCGGAACAATGGGAGTTGGGAGTCTTTACTTGCTCTACACCAACGGCACTCTGTTAGGAGTTTTGGGACTGGAAATGGCCCGAGTTGGGCGTCTGGGTTACCTCCTATCATCGATTGCTCCGCATGGAGTGCCTGAGCTATCCGGAATCTTCGTAGCGGGTGGAACAGGTCTTCGTCTGGGATGGGCATTGTTCTTTCCCGGTCGATTCAGCCGGGGGGAATCACTTCGCAGGATCGGAAGAGACGCTTTGGCGCTCATCGTCGCCTCGATTTGGCTGTGCCTTATCGCCGCCCCCATTGAGGGATTCTTTAGCTTTAGCGAAGTGATTCCGCAGTCGCTTAAGGTTGCGGTCGCCTGCCTGGAAATCGTTTTCTGGGCATTATTCTGGACCCTTTTCGGGAGAAACACGGTGAAAGCCCGCGCGGAAGAAGAAGCTATCCGAGGGTAGAAGGCTTCGGCAGAAACTTAG
>CAZAVC010000192.1:0-4794 GCA_964488265.1 uncultured Fimbriimonas sp. | reverse complement strand
ATCCAATTCGATAGCCCGACCGAACCCCCTACGACCACCACATCTGGGTAGTACAACTCAACCGCCGTTCGATAAGCGAGTCGGAACGCTTCAACCGCCAATTCCCGAGCCTCTGGTCGAGGAACCTTGTTGCCTTGATCGTCCAGTTCCAAATCGTCTGCAAGCGAGGCTCCACCAAGGGCGTCTTCGATCGTTCCACCCCCCGCAAGAACCAAATCATTAAGACGCGGATACTCGCCCTTTCGACCGGCTACAATGCGCCCTTCATGAACGTAGCCCGCGCCCACCCCGGTGCCGAGGGCAAGGGTCAACACGCGCTTACCTGCGAAGTCGGGATGGCAGGCATGACCCCATGCCGTCGCAAGACCATCGTTGAGCGCAAGGCACGGTACGCCGGTGGTCTCCGCATTGAAAATCGACCCCTGGTGGCCTGGAATAATCGGCTTGGCTTCCCAAACCTCGCCCGTGCGAGGGTCGACCGTTCCACCCGTTCCTACTGCAATTCGGCTAACTGCGGATGCTTTCACCCTTGCCCGGGTCCACGCCATTCGAGCGTCTGCGGTTTGGGGCAGCGGCTCCTTCACCACATTGCGAAGTTCGACCCCGTCCACTCCTTCGGAGGCAACCGCGAACCGAATCCACGTACCGCCGATATCCACCACTCCGACCGAACCCTGTCCAGACGATTTGGGCCACAAGGCTTTTGTTTGCTTCACCGGGTCGTTCAAGGCTCCGCCGACCACCACCGCTTTCGCCCCGATCCGCAAAGCCGATTCCACTTCCCACGGCTGTGCAAACCGACCTTCGGCGATCACCGCCGGCGCCAAACGCACCGCCTCGCGAAGAAGTTCGAAGTCTGGTCCCTGCGTAGCCGCCCGCGCCTCGGTGTATCCCGCAAGGGTGGTTCCCACCCAATCGGCACCGCATTCCAGAGAGTAACGTACCGCCTCAATAGAATCGCAATCTGCCATGGCAAGACGACCTGCCTGGTGAATGATCTCGATCAGATCTCGCAACGATTCGCCGCCGGGTCGAGGTCGAGGCGTTCCGTCGAGAGCGATCACCTCACACCCAAGTTCAATCAGCGCGTGAACTTCCAACTCGGTTGGGGTGATGTAAATCGGTGAATCGGGATAGTCGACCTTGAGCAGGCCAATCGTGGCAACATCGCTCCTACCCGAACGCTGTAAACCCTCACGAATGGCCCGAATGTTCGCAATCCCCTGCAATCGCAGCAACTTCAACGATTGCCCGTTCACTTCAACCGATAACGATGCCTGAGCGAGCCGCCAAAGGGTTTCTGGGTCTTCCACCGCCGAGCCTGGACTGCTCTGCACACTGGCGATGAACGGGGTCGAAAGAAGGTCGGCAGAGGCTGGCACGGCAACCAGATTATGGACCGGATTCGGGCGCCCGGACCCGTTCTTCAGGTCGCTAGGCGGTACCCTGAGGAAGCACATGACTCGAGTACAGGTTATTCCGCTGGGCGGCGTTGGTGAAATCGGCAAAAACTGCTCCGTCGTACGGCAGGGGGATGATCTAGTTGTCATCGACTGCGGTCTCGCTTTCCCGAACGAAGAAATGTTGGGTGTGGACATCATCGTCCCCGACTTCACTTATCTGGTTGAAAACAAAGACAAAATTCGGGGCATCTTCCTAACCCACGCTCACGAAGACCACGTGGGTGGCCTGCCATATTTGCTTAGGCAAATATCGGTGCCTATCTACTGCACCGAGTTCACGCAGATACTTATTCGACAGCGTTTAGAAGAAAAGCTCCCGGGTATGAAGATCGACTTCCGCATCTTCAAACCAGGCGATACCATCAACGCGGGATCCATGTCGGTGGAAGCGGTTCGAGTCACTCACTCCATTCCCGACACCTGCGCCATGGCGATTCGGACGGACCTGGGAATCATCCTCTTTACGGGTGACTACAAGTTCGACTTCACGCCGATTGACAACAAGCCCGCCAACATCACGCGATTCGGCGAACTAGGGCAAGAAGGGGTTCTTTGTCTTTTCTCGGACAGCACCAACGTGGAGAGACCGGGTTGGGGACCTAGCGAGCGAACCGTCATCGACGGCCTGCGAACCGTCTTTGCCGAAGCTCAGGGGCGAGTCCTTCTCACCACCTTTGCCAGCAACATCCACCGAATGCAGCAGGCCTACGAAGCAGCGGCAGAAACGGGTCGCCGAGTGGCGGTTGTCGGTCGCCGAATGGAGACCAACATCGATATCTGCGAGCGAATGGGCTACATGAAGATCCCCAAAGGCTCCCGGGTGTCGCTGGATGACGCAAAGATGATCCGCGATGAAGATGTGGTGATCCTCACCACGGGTAGTCAAGGAGAGCCGATGAGCGCTCTGGTGCAAATGTCCAAGGGCAACTACGGTCGAATGCAGATCAAGAACGGCGACACGCTGGTCTACTCCGCGCGACCGATTCCCGGCAACGAGGGCGCCATTTGGCGGACCATCAACCGACTCTTCGTGCAAGGTTGCCGAGTCATCTACGATTCGCCCACACCCATCCACGTGAGCGGCCACGCCTATCAGGAAGAGCTCAAGATGATGATCAACTTGACTCGCCCGTTCTATCTGGCACCGGTACACGGTGAGCCACGACACCAGTACTTGTACGGACAAATAGGAAAGTCGATGGGCTATCCGGAATCGCGAATTTTCACCCTTACCGACGGTGTTCCGCTAGAGTTCACAGACAAGCATGCCGGATTCGGGGAGCCTGTTCCCGCCGGGCGAGTGCTTGTGGATAACTCCGGCACACCTGGAGTCACTGAGGACGTTCTAAGAGACCGATACAACGTTTCTAACGAAGGGTTCGTCACCATCACCGTTGCGGTCGACACGACCCACGGCGAGTTCGTAGGCGATCTCATGCTCCAATCGAAGGGCTTGCACGGACCTGAGGGGCTGCTCGATCAAGCTCAAAATTGGGTCTACGACGTTTTGAATGATCTCAACAAGGCAGAAATCTCCGATCTAGGAAAGGTTCGGCACCTCATTACGGACACGGCTCGGCGAGCGATTCTGAAAAAGTCTGGATTAAGACCGCTTATCGTTGTCTCAATCATCGAAGTGTAGTTCCCACGAGGGTTCTTTCGGGTTAGACTGAGCCATGTCCTCGACACCGCTCAGTCGACGCGAAGTTTTGGCTGCCGGCCTTGCCGGAGCCGCCTCGGTAATGATGCCCAGGTTTCCCAAGGTACTGGCACCTGCCGCGCCTTGGTTCGAAATCTCTCTTGCCGAGTGGTCGCTCCATAAGACCCTCTTTGCAGGAAAGATCACCAACCTCGACTTTCCGAAGATTGCCCGGCAGGAGTTCGGAATCGGAGGCGTCGAGTACGTCAACTCGTTCTTCAAGACGAAGGCTTGGGACCTTCCCTACCTGCGCGAACTGAACCGAATCTGCGCCGGAGAAGGCGTAAAGAACGTTCTGATCATGATCGATGGCGAGGGTCAAATGGGTGATCCCGATGCAACGGGTCGGTCCAAAGCAGTTGAGAACCACAAGCAGTGGGTAGAAGCCGCAAAGTTCCTTGGTTGCCATTCCATTCGGGTCAATGCTTACTCCCGTGGAAGCCGAGAGGAGCAGGCGAAGTTGTGCGCCGATGGACTTGCTCAACTTGGCGCTTATGCCGCTCGTGCAAAGATCAACGTGATCGTCGAGAACCACGGCGGCCTCTCTAGCGACGGTCAATGGCTCACCGATGTCATGAAGACGGTCGGCATGAAGAACGTCGGCACCCTGCCGGACTTCGGCAACTTCTACGAATACGATCGCTACCAGGGCACTCAAGATATGATGCCGTTCGCGAAGGGCGTCTCGGCGAAGAGCCACGACTTCGGTGCAGATGGCGGCGAGACCACCAAGGACTACGCAAGGCTCCTTAAAATCGTAAAAGAAGCAGGCTATCGAGGGTTTATCGGAATCGAATACGAAGGCTCCCGGTTGGACGAATACGAAGGCATCAAGGCAACCAAGGCGTTGCTAGAAAAGCTTCGCGAACAAGTCTGATATGACCGGTCTCGCCGTTGCCATTGTTCTTTCACAGGTTTCGACCGTTGCGGCGAATCCGAATAGCTGGACGATGGTGGCGGGCGGAGACGTGATGCTCTACCATGTCTCACCCAAGCGACCTTCTTTCTCGAAGGTCGCTTCTTTGTTTAGAAAGGCCGATGTCGCGTATCTCAACCTAGAGATCCCGCTCACTCACTCGACAAAGGCAACCCCTTTCAAGTCGGCCGCTGAAGTACGTGCCAAGCAGCAATTTATTCTCAAGGCAGACCCGGTCCATATCAAGCAGCTCAAGGCGCTTGGAATCGACTTATTCTCCCTGGCTAACAATCACGCCATGGATTACGGCAAAGAGGGCCTGCAAGAGATGATCGGCTTGCTAGACAAAGCAAAGCTTGCCTACTCCGGAGCGGGAATGAACCTTGCCGAGGCAGAAAAGCCCGCGATCTATACGCTTAAGAACGGGCTCAAAGTGGCGATGGTCAGCTACTTGGCTTTCATGGGTTCCGGAGCGATGGCAAAGTGCGGACCCGCTCGGGAAAGCAGCCCAGGTATCGCCACTTTGGAATTCGACGGAGTTGTGGGTCCCAAAGCCAAGCAACGAATGAAGAGGCTGGTGGGGCTCGCGCGGAAACAGGCCGACCTGGTGTTTGTCGCCCTCCACTGGGGAATCGAGCGGCAGAGTCGCGCAACGCCCTATCAAATTTCTCTCGGCAGAACCTTTATTGACTGCGGCGAGGATGGCATTCTAGGTG
>CAZAVC010000191.1:0-4801 GCA_964488265.1 uncultured Fimbriimonas sp. | reverse complement strand
TTGGCAATATCCTTCCCAGCGATCATCGGAGCGCTGCCGTGGATGGCTTCAAACATGGCGCAGTGCGTTCCGATATTTGCACTCCCGGCCATCCCAACCGACCCCGCCACTTCTGCAGCAACGTCGCTCATGATGTCGCCGTAAAGGTTCGGGGTGACAATCACGTCCCACTGGGTGGGCTGAGTCGCGATGCGGGCAATTCCAATATCGATGATCCAGTGATCCTTCTCGATCTCGGGATATTCCGCCCCGATTTCCTCAAAGATCCGGTGGAACAAACCGTCGGTCAACTTCATGATGTTGTCCTTGGTCATGCAGGACACCTTCTTCCGTCCGTTCGCTCGCGCGTATTCGAAGGCGTAACGGACAATCTTGCGGGTGCCGGGTTCGCTCACCAGCTTGAGGCACTGGTACACGTCTTGAGTCTGGCGGTGTTCGATTCCCGCGTAGAGATCCTCTTCGTTCTCTCGAACGATGACCAGGTTCATGCCTTGCGGCCCTACTGGAAGGATCGGGTGCAGGGTCACACAAGGACGGACATTGGCGTAGAGGCCGAGCGACTTTCGGATGGTGACGTTAAGGCTCTTGTAACCGCCTCCTTGAGGCGTCGTAATCGGCGCTTTCAGAAACACCTTGGTGGTTCGAAGGGAATCCCACGAAGACTCTTCGATTCCGGAGGTGTGCCCACGCTTGTAAACGGCTTCGCCGATCTCAATGGCCTCGGGCTGAATGCGAGCCCCGGCGGCGGACAAGATCCGCAGGGTGGACTCCATAATCTCCGGGCCAATTCCGTCTCCGAACGCGACCGTGATCGGAATCGCTTTCTCAGTGGCAAAGGTGAGTTCTGATAGCTGTCCAGCGAGCATGTATGAATTATAATGCGCGAATTTTTGTTCGTGTATACTCCGACAATCTTTGAGACCTCAGATGAGCGAATTAAGGGAACCGATTAAACGAGAGACGACTTGGACATTTTTGACGAATCACACCCACGTGCTCATTTGCTTGGTGCGGGACCCGTACGCCACCATGCGAGAGGTTTCTGATCAGGTTGGGATCACCGAACGCGCTACGCAGAAGATCGTAAAGGACCTCTCCGAAGCCGGGGTTCTCTCGATCCATAAGGACGGTCGCCGCAATCGGTACGACTTCGACTTTGACAAGTTCCTCCGCCACCCTTTGGAATCCGGTTCCACCATCCGCGAGTTGCTTACCGTAATGGTCGGTACGGTTCCAGTAAGATTCTCCTGAACCAATTCGTTCACCTCTGCGGTTCGATTTGGGTTCAGGAGTCACCCTTGCCACGACCGCCTACGCTTTCCACGCCTCGCTTGGTGCTTCGCCCATTGCAAACTCACGACGCGCCGACCATTCAGCAAGACTTTCCGCGCTGGGAGATTGTTCAGTACCTAGGATCGGCGATCCCGTGGCCTTACCCGGAGGATGGAGCGCAGACCTTTGTCGACGGAGTTCTAGCCAATGAAGCGGAATCGACCGACGTTTACTGGGCAATCGCTCTCAAGGATTCTCCAGACAATCTCATTGGTCTGATCAGCCTCCACCCGAAAAGTGAAGTTTCGAACCGTGGTTTTTGGCTTTGTCCGGAGCACTGGCGACAGGGATTGATGAGTGAAGCAACGGAAGCGGTCACCGATTTCTGGTTTGAAACGTTCGAGGATAGGGCGATGGTGGTCGATAATGCCGCAGCCAACGCTGCGTCTCGACGGGTCAAAGAACGCATTGGAGCCGAGTTCCTTGGGACTCACGAGTTCACGTTTGTCAGCGGGCTCCAGCCTGCTGAAAAGTGGAGAATCACAAGAGCGATCTGGGAAACATACAAAAAAGGCCGAGAGATCTAATCTCTCGGCCTTCATGAAAGGAACCTGTGTGCCTTAGGCCGACTTGCGTCGTCGAGCAAATGCTGCGAGTCCGAGACCGAGGATAGCCAAGGTTGCGGGTTCAGGCACTGCTTCAGCAGCAAAGTTGTCGTAGAACGCGGAGTTCGGGAAGCTAACGGATCCGGCGCGGAACTTGAAAGACTGAGCCGCAACGGAAGAGTTACCGGCGTTGTTCCAGCCCAAGGCGTCGTAGCTCGGGAGCGTTCGGCGCAGAAAGTCGCTCGTGACCGTTGTGATGAGGGTTCCGGTGGCGTTTGGACCAGACCAAACTTCCATGACCGCTTGATCCTCGTCGGCTCCAAAATCGCCGTACTCGAATTCGAAAGCCGTTACTGCGGTGCTGAAATCAGCGATGAACCAATCGTTTGTGCTTGAGTTAGCAAACGGATCAAGCGATCGAGAGCGCCACTGAAGGGGGAACTGCAAACCTGTCCCGCGAAGGGGATTCGTGTCGATGACATCAAAAGACGATCCGCCGGATCGAGTAAGAGTCATGGTTAATCCTGCATCGGTTTGGCTGAGCGATGTCAGCGCACCACCCGATGTACCGGCAAGACTCTCGAACGTGTACAGCGAAAACGCCTGTGCTCCTCCAACAATGCCAAAAGCGGCAATAGCAATTCCAAATCCTTTCATAGGTATCCCCAGAGAAATACTAGCCTAGATTCACGGCAAGTTGGGAACGCTCTTGGGCGTTCCCGTAAAAATACTAGTCAAGAGACTATTAACAGCGACCCTTTAGATAGGGATCGCGTAGGTTTCAACCGGACCGGAAGCGGGTTTCACGAACACCCCATAAGTTTTCCCAGAGGCGGCATTGAGATTGATGCTGGTGCCCGTAATGGTGGTGCTTCCAGGGGCAGTGAGGAAGAGCTTGTAAGTCCCTTTGTCGAGGATCACTTCGCCCATTCCACCCGCAATTACGTTGGACCACTTTTGCACGGCGCCCGTCACCGTGGTAGCAGTGGAAAGAACCAGGTGAGCATCTACTGCCCCTGTTCCTGAATTCACAAAGAAGACCGCCGCCTCGTTTGCCGTCGGGAGTCGAAATGGGTCGATCAAAAATACGCCGGGATTGGTGAGTACCCAGAACGGGGTCTTATCGGTCCCCAGCGTTCGGGTGACATTAACAATATCCGTCGACGTTCCCGAAACCCGAACGTTGATGTTTTTTGACCCGCTCGGGACAAAGAACTTGGTGAAATTTCCCTTTGCGGTCGTCGCGGCCAAGGTTCCATCGACGCGAGTTTCTAGTCCGGGCGTATCGTAGCCAATGTTCACCACGCCGAAATAAGCCGTATTAGGCGTGGTGCTATTTCCATTCGAACCGCCCCCACAGGCGATGAGACAAAGGAGGACGAGCAATCCAAGATAACGGACCATACGCGATTATAGCGACCCCAGGAACGGTTTTTGGAACCTATGGCAAGAACGGAAGACGGGAAACGCTTTCGACTCCTGAACCTACTTTTTCAACACGAAACGCAAGAGTTCTTTCTCTCCGCGCGAGAGCACGAGTTCGCCTTCTTCCACGTAGCCCCGATTCACCTTTTCTAAGAGGCGAATGAACTTGGACTCTAGCTGCATCACGGTTTCCTCACCCGCCATCATGGTCATTCCGCCTGGGTCGATTTGCATAAGCGGACCCTCGGACTGATAGTCTCCGAAATAGCGGTTTACTCCCCCAAAGCCGTTGATCTTTAGCTCACGAGAATCGAAGCGAATGGTGGGCGGCTCTTCGATACCTTCAAGCTTTTTGCCCTCTACCGCAAAGAGGGTCCAGTTCTTTTCCGATAAGCTCCACGCGGCCATAGAAGCCACCTTTACGAGAGGCAGAACAGGCCGAATCTTGGAGTTCGGACTAACCATAAATGCCTTGGCCGTCTCGAACATTCTCTTCCCATTGAGGACCACTTCGGCCCGGAGACCATATTTGACTCCCTTTTTATAGGCTGCGCGAGGAATCGGGAGTTGGAAGGGGAGAGGCGACTGCTTACCGGTGAGAGTTTGAGAGACCTCGGCAACATTGGTCTGACATTCCTCACCGAAGGCATCAAGGCTTACCGTGAGCACCGCTCCAGCCGGGATCGCGATTCTCTCGCGATGAACGGCCTCGCCCGCAATCAGCTCGAACCCACCCTGGGTCTGCGCGAGGAGAATGCCTGTGACTGCAAGTGCAGAAATCATACAGTGCTTAGACGTCTCAAGCCTGGGAAAGGCTAACCAAAAAATACCGGCCCGTGAGCAAATTCGGTCACCGGCCGTTCGTGTAACGAGAGAAGGCTTAGCTTTACTTAAAGATCACCTTTGCCGAGGGATCAACCTTGTAGAGCGTTTCCCTTCCAGGCATCCACCGTTCTTTGGCGAAGTATTCCGCCGTCACAAGGATGGTTCCGTCCGGCTTGAGTTCGCTGATTCCACGCACCTTAGTGATGCCATTGGCATCGCCCTTGACCTCTTCCAAAGAGGTGTATTTTCCTGCCGAGAGTTCCAGAGTGCCTTCAGTTCGGAATCCGGCTGTCGTGAGATAGAAGTACGCGACCGCCTTCTTTTCGGCATCCCAGTAGATGAGGGACTCGCCGCCATACTCGCCGTCGTTTAGGCTATGCATGGATCGGATGGCCTTTCCGTTCATCGCGCGTTCCATGCGCATGACATCGACAAGGGGCTTCTCTGGCGTCGAGTTCTTGAACACGCCTCGAAAGGTCTTATTCAGGAACGGGCGCAAGGGCTCCAGGTGCGGGTCCAGGGATTCTTCCGCGAACGTTCCACTCCCGATGGGGAGAGCGATGGCAATGATGGCAAGTGCGCAATTCATATTTGAACTCTATCACTCCTTTTGGCTGAACCGTTTCATAAAAAATCCCCCGTCGGACTATGCCGACGAGGGACTTTCAGGACCT
>CAZAVC010000190.1:0-4808 GCA_964488265.1 uncultured Fimbriimonas sp. | reverse complement strand
GGGAAGAACTTCTCGGCTTCGAGTTCGCAGAGATACTTGAGCCCGCCATACGTCTCCCAGTTGATCTCTTTCGTCGTCGGATCCTTGAGGGTCGCTTTTGCAGATTCTTCCGTGATCGGATTCCCCTCTCCGGCATAAACGGAGATGGTGGAGACTTGGAGCAGGTAATCGACTCGCGACGCGAGGGCTTCACCCGCGATCTTCACCGCTCGGGGCACGTAGGCGCTTACATCCACAAGGGCATCCCAAGATTCATCTCCAAGAGCGTCTAGAGACTGCAAACGATCCGTGAGGACATGCTTCACCTGCGGAAAGAGATCGGCGCCGGTTTTGCCACGGTGAACAAGGGTCAGATCATGCCCGGCGGCAAGTGCAGCCTCCACAAAGTGTCGACCTACAAACTGGGTGCCGCCTAGAACAAGAATCCTCATCGCCAGAGTATAGATTCGATTCGACTGGCGAAGTTAGTTCCCTTTATTGAGGGCGGTTGGGGCGGAAGCCGAACTTCGAAGGCTTGTATTCACCGACCAAGTCCACGTTCGCCTGGGTTGAAATCGGAAGTTGGAGCCCCCAGTAAACGGAGTTCACGAGCATGCGCCTGAAACCCTCGTTCAAAAAGTCGGTGGCCGCTCCCATGGTGGTTGTCACAATTCGGTTGGTTTTTCCTGCCTCGTTCTGACGGTGAAGCAACCATAGAATCGGCATCATCGGCTGGTTCAGTTCTTGCTCCACGCCTTTATCGGTCCTCTTTCTACCTTTCGCAGGCGGGTCGTTGGGATTCATCCCGTCTACCACTTCCCCTCGCATCAAGACGACCGCGTCCTCCGGAGGAGCGGCTTCGTAAACGTCGGTCGTTCCAAACACGTTGGAAACGCCGCTCAAAATGGGATGTTCGGCAACGGCCACGCCCCGGGTTCCTTGCGAACCGTGATTGCCCCAGTGGCTGATCCAAGTCTCGCCTAAAACCTGCTCGCCAAAACCACCCGACCACTCGCGAGACGCAAAACCGTAGCGTCGATAGGGATCATTGGAGTCGTTTGGATAGTTGAAGGCGTGGGTGCTGGTCCGGATGGCAACAATCGGGACCCCGGCGAGGTAGCGATCGACAAACCGCTTCATATCGGCAGCGGGCCACTGCCGAAAGCGGAGCATCATCACAACCAGATCCGCCGAGTCCAACGCTTCCAGACCGACCTGTTGCTTCTGAGAGTTGGGTTCGATCTGCCCCTTATCGTTCACCGGGAAAGAGACGGTGACCTTGAATCCGTGGCGCTCGGCAAGGATGCGAGCCAGTTGCGGAAGCATCTCTTCGGAGCGATACTCCTCATCTCCTGCAAGTAGGACAACGTGCTTCCCTTTGCCGGGACCGTTTTGCCCTTCTAGAACAAGGGGAGTCGCCTGCTCACCAAGACCTGCAGACAGAATGATCGTGGTGAGCAGGGCAGGATTCATTTAGCCCTCGCAGACCACGCGGAAGCCACAGAAAGCACCGTCGGCAAGCCACCAGCGGCTCTTCGGGCTCTGAGGGTCGCTCTCTTGCCAAGATGGGTCGAATCGCTTTCGGAGCGACCAGTTCACATCCTTGAGCGGATCTTCAAAGCAAGGTCCGCATAGAACGGGCTTCCCTTCGATGTCGGTTGCCCACTCACCCACGTTGCCGAGGATGTCGTAAAGACCGTATGCGTTCGGCTTCTTGGTCTTGATGGGCTGAGCAGTACCGTCGGCGTTGTCTTCGTACCAACTCACCGCTTCAAGTTCTTCCTTGCTCATCTTGAAAGCTCCCGTTGCACCGCCTCGTGCCGCGAGTTCCCACTCGGCTTCGGTTGGGAGTCGATACTTCTTGCCCGTCACGGAGGACATCCATCGACAGAACATGTCGACCGTGGTGAAGCTCACGTTGATGGTCGCCCATCCGCGGTGGCCCCAGCCGAGGTCGGGCAGGATGTAGCTCTTGCTCGGACGAGCAATGGCGTCTGGCGCGAAATTGGTTTGATCGTACGGCTTGGAAGGATCGCCGCTGTTGAGGAAGAGGTCGAACATCTCCCAGGGCGTCTCCGATTCAGCGATGTAGAAAGGCTTCACGGTCACGGCTTTTCCACCGATCGTCACCTTCCCACCGGGAATCTCGATCATCTTCATCTTGACGACGCTGTTAGGAAATTGCACTTCGTACGATTTGAGCGCTTGGGATCCTGCGAGCGTAGCATTCGCGCCCGCCGGTCGTACAGTCTTGAGAGGGGCTTTGAGCGCGCTATTCTGCGCCAATCCCACCTGACGAGAGGAAACCATGTTGCGCGAAGAATCCATGGCAAAGGCAAGCGATGCACCCACCGTGAGTAGGAGCGCGGCACCGAACAGTCGGTTCGGAGTAAGGGCTCGAGTGGCTTTATCCATCTTTGGTTCTTTCATCGTTGTCTGCTCTCACGCTGTGGCGCTCTCCAACTCGTCTCAACCGGCTACGGTGAAGAATGGTTCAAAAGAGGAAAACGCTCAACTGCGTTTTACCTTCACCGAGTACCACATGGGGATTGACGCGCGAATTGTGGTCTACGCTACGCGCAAAGAGGAGGCAGATAAAGCGGTGGAGGCGGCTTATAAGAAAATAGCTGCACTTGAGCAAATCATGAGCGACTATCGGGCGGAGAGCGAACTGATGCGGCTCTGTCGGCAAGCGGGGTCTGGTCCCGTGAAGGTTTCCCCCGAGTTGTACGAGGTGCTCAACTTCGCCAAAGTGCTTTCCATTCGAACCAACGGTGCCTTTGATGTAACCGTGGGCCCGCTGGTACAGATCTGGAGAAAAGCCCGCAAAGAGAAGGTGCTTCCGAATTCTGAGGAGATTCGCAAAGCTCAAGCAGCGGTTGGATATCAAAACATGATCCTCAACGCCAAAGACCGCACGGTCGAGCTGAAAGTGCCGGGCATGAGGCTGGATCTTGGTGGAATTGCGAAGGGTCATGCCGCCGATGCTGCCTTGCGAACCCTGCAAGCGCACGGATTAGCCAGCGCGCTCATTGAAATGGGCGGAGATCTGCGGTTAGGAGAGGCTCCCCCGGGAACAGACGGCTGGAAAGTAACCGTTCCGAACGCGGCCGGACCGGGAAGCCCAGCGGAGATGGTCTTGAAGAATTGCTCCCTCGCTTCCTCGGGAGATACCGAGCAGTTTGTCGAGATAGACGGCAAGCGGTACTCGCACGTTGTCGACCCCAAAACCGGTTACGGCCTGAGCAGTCGCGTTCAAGCGTCGGTGATTGGTCGAAACGGGTTCACCACCGATCCAATTTCCACCGCTCTTACCGTGCTTGATGAAGCAGGAAGGGAGCGACTTCTCCGCTTTTATCCGGGGATAAAAGCGTTTGTGAAGGTCGCTCCCTAACGGGCTTCTGGCAGGGCGGACTTAGAACTCGCGTTCTGTCTTGATGCCCGGCATCGGAATCGGATACTTGCCGCTTGCATCGGGCATGAGCGGCGAATCTGAGGTCATCGTGAGCTTATCTACACCCGGAGCAAACTCGTGGGTGCTGTTGAGCATCTGATCGAAGGTGACGATCTGACCCGTGTGAGCGGCCATGCGTCCCATACTCGAAGCAACACTTGCTTCCACGCCACGCTTCACCTCGTTGTGTGGGAGGTTTTTGCGGATGGCGGTCATCAGGACTTCCCACTCGTTTTGGTAGGGGTTAGACCGATCCTTCGTGATCCACTTCGGCGAACCCTCCATGGTTTGGTTAGCATAGATGGCGGCAGGTCCACCGCAGTCTCCGGTCCGAGCCGCGATCGCCGCTCCCTTGGTTCCGTGGACGTAGCTCGAGAACTGACCGTGGGCTCCGTTGACACACCGGCCCTCGAAGAAGAACTTCGTGCCGTCGGCGAAGGTGTACTCCACCGAGTAGTTGTCGAAGTTTTGGTCGATGAGCGGTTGGCCTTCTCGGTTGGTGCGATAGTGTCGACCACCCGATGCCTGCGCCTTCACCGGCCAGCCGTTCTTCATCCAAGAAAGGTGGTCTACGTGGTGGATGTAGAAGTCGTTGAAGCAGCCACCGCTCGCCCATAGGAAGCTGTGGAATCGGCGAATTTGATACTCCAAGTGGCTCATGCCGTCTGGCTTAGGAGTGGATTCGAACGATGCCGCCGGACCGTGCATGCGGTATCCGCGAAGAAGCAGAATCTCGCCGAGTTCGCCGTCTTGCACGCGCTGGTGAAGCTCTTGCAAGCCAACAGTGTGTCGAGACATGAGACCGACGCCGACCTTGAGTCCTTTCTGCTCGGACAACGCGCCGAGTTCCAGCATCTTGCGGCTGGTGGGACCGTCGGTGGTGACGGGCTTCTCCATAAATACGTTCAGCTTCTTCTCAATGGCGTACTGGAAGTGCACCCATCGGAAAGCGGGCGGGGTGGTGAGAATGACCACATCGCCCGGTCGAAGGCAATCCATGGCTTGCTTGTAGGAGTCGAAACCTAGGAACTTGCGATCCTGCGGCACATCCATCTTGTCTTTGTATCGACCGACAAGGCTGTTGTAGCAACCGTTTAGACGGTCTTCAAAGACATCTGCCATGGCGACCAACTTAACCGGTCCGCTCTTGGTCAGAAGTGCGTTCTCAACGGCTCCGCCACCTCGTCCGCCACAGCCGACAACGGCTACGCGAATTTCATCGGATCCTTGAATGTGAACCGAACCGAACCCTAGGTTCGGCAATGCGGATGCGGCGGCAACCGTCGTTGTTGCCTGAAGAATTTGTCTTCGTGAAGTATTGCCCGACATGATGTTTCCTACTGTGCCTCTCTGCCAATCAAAAAGCCGGCCTGCT
>CAZAVC010000189.1:0-4810 GCA_964488265.1 uncultured Fimbriimonas sp. | reverse complement strand
CTCATCCCTGTGCGCAAAGTCTCTGCATGGAGCCTATTGGAAATACGAGGGTTTGTCTAGGTTTAGGGCAAAAACTTTCAAAGGATGAGCATGGAGTCCCCAAAGCTGAGGAATCGATACCGCTCTTGCACTGCCTCTTGGTAGGCGTTCAAGATGAGCTCGCGGGTGGTTAGGGCCGAGATCATGAGAAGCATCGTGGTTTTTGGCAGGTGAAAGTTGGTGAACATGCCATCGATGATCTGGAAAGGGAAGCCCGGATAGATAAACAACTTCGACACGCGCTTTCCGTGGGCAACGGTTCGAGGACCGATCGCGAAAGTTTCTAAGGTTCGAACGGTGGTGGTGCCCACCGCGATCACGCGTCCGGAACAGTTGGCGATCGCGGCGGCGGTCTCTGGGGTGACTTCGCACTCTTCACCGTGCATCTGGTGTTGAGCCACATCGTCTATCTGGACAGGCCTGAAGGTGTCGATACCGACGTGCAAGGTTACTGTTGCCACGCCGACTCCTTTGGCCTTCAAGGCTTCCACAATCTCCGTCGTGAAGTGCAGCCCGGCCGTCGGCGCCGCTGCGGAGCCGTTCTTGATGGCGTAGGTGGTTTGATACCGTTCGTCGTCCTCCAGGCGTTCGTAGATATACGGTGGCAAGGGAGTGGTTCCAAATCGGCGTAGGGTCTCGTAGCGGTCGCCCTTGGCGTGGACGCGGACATACCGGGTTGGATCGTGTTCGTCTGTTTCGCCGCTTGGCGAGGTGACCACCTCCAATTCCAACGTCTCGTCGATGGGAACCACCGTTCCTGGCCTCGCTCGTTTTGCAGGCTTGATGAGCGCCTCGAAGACGCCATCGCCTACTTCCTTCATGAGCAGAAACTCAACTTCGCCACCGGTTGCCTTGCGACCCACGATTCTGACTGCACTCACTCGTGTGTCGTTCACCACAAGAAGATCCCCTGCATTTAAGAGGTCTGGGACCTCCCGAAACATCCGGTGAGCGACTTCTCCGGTCTCTCGGGAGAGGTGAAGCAGTCTCGAAGCAGCCCGATCGGTGAGCGGAGTTTGGGCGATTAGGTCTTCTGGCAGTTCGTAATCGAAGTCGCTGAGTCGAAGCATGGGCTTTCTGGTTATGGCACGATTCCGACCCTCGCAGGGTTCAGGAGAAAAACGCCGACTGCTTAATCTCACAAAAATGTGAAAGAGGGCGAAAGACCCAGGGAATGTTAATCGTCCTAACGATATTGAACCGGGCTTTAACAGTTTCGAGCGTCTTGCGGTAACTTTCCATCAAGACGGCGAAACTTCGCCGAGCCACGGATTCGTAAACTCTGGATGTAACCATGAAAACGCTGAAGGTTCTCGCTCTTTCTTCCCTCGCACTTGCTGCGGTTGCGTTCGCGGCCGATGGAATCGTTCTTTTCAAAGCTCCGGCCAAGGGAGATACGCAAAAGTACAAGTTGAAGGCAAATGTTGATGTCGCCGGAATGGAAATCGTTCTCGAAGCGATGCAGATCACCAAGACCACTGATGTAGACGCCGAGGGCAATTACACCCAGAGCACGGAAAGTGCCGACGCGAAGATCACCATGAACGGTCAGGAGATGGAAATCCCAATGCCATCTTCCAGCATGATCTTCCGAAAGGATGGCACCATGAAGGAACTCGTCGGCGAGGGTGTCGATGCAACCGCTTATCGAAACGCCGCCATGACCTCGCTGGTTCTGCCGAGCGAGCCCAAGAAGGTTGGCGACGAGTGGACCACGACGATCAAGGGCGAGTCTGACAAGGGCACGGTCGACATGACCGGAACGATGAAGATCGCTGCTCTGGAGCAAGTAGACGGGGCAGAGTGCGCAAAGATCGACTTCGTCGTGAAGGAGACCTCTGGCGAAGCGGCTACCCACAAGGGCACCACCTGGATCGACACCAAGACCGCAACGATGGTAAAGACCACGGGCGAATGGGCAAACATGCCGTTCCCGGGCTCCCCGGCACCGGTTTCGGGCAAGTACACCATTACGCTCGTCAAGTAAGCAGGCTCGTCAAGTAAGACCTAGCTGATAAAGCTCGGGAGACTGCACAAAAAAGGGCTACTCAGAAAGATGAGTAGCCCTTTTTCCTTATTCCCCCGCCCCGCTTCAATTATTCGTGTAGCGAACGGGGTGTTTTAGACGACATTAAATAGCAATGAGGCCACTCGCTCCATTTCTCGCCACTTTGGGAATCCTCGGAATTCTCTCGATCGCTGCGGCCTCCTCGCCCGCTGGAAGCTACGCGCGGAAACCTGCAAAGGCTCAGGACACGGCGATCCCGTTCAAGTGGAAACCCGTGATGGACTGGGAGACGAACCTTGCCTTCGATACCCAGTCGGAATCAGAAGATGGCACCGTCGGGTTCAAGTGGGACTCTCAAATGAAAGTCACGAAGGTGGAAGAAGACGGCGCCTATGAAGTGACCATCAAAACCACGAACGCCCGACTCTCTATCGATGGCGAAGAAGAGGCTCTCCCGGACGATGACGAGCCGGAAATCGTGAAGTACGACGCCAAAGGGAACGAGATTGTCGACGAAAACGACGAGGAAGAAGACGAATCGACCCCGCTTGAGATGATCGAGTACGTGCTGGACTTTGAGCCAGAGAACGCCGTGAAGGCGGGCGACACCTGGAAGAAATCGAGCGACTTGGTGGAGCAAGACATCACCTTCGTCAAGGCCGAAACCATTGAAGGAGCGCCCTGCTATCGCTTGGACGTACAAGTGAAAATCAAGGGCTCCGCGCGGAGCGGCGAGGGAAGCGGAACGATTTGGATCAAGACGTCCAGTTTTGACCTCGTGAAGGCAGAAGGTTCGTTCACCGATGCAAAGCTCGGTGAGGAATGGGACCCAATGAAATTCAAATTCTCGATCAATGCAAAAAAAGATTGATCGTTCTGTGCATCCGCACACGTACATTAACTAAACAATCACTCGCACCCGTCGCCGGTCTTGAGGCTCTGCTCCCCATTCTTTCTGGATGGATGATCTGATACCGAACTCCCCGGATTGGACCCAGTTGTGGGAATGACCCGACCGTGGAATTCGGTCAATTCAAAAAAGGAAAACAATGACCTCGCTCTTAACTCTGGCTGGCGTAATGGCCGCTTCTCTGGTGCAACCGTCTGAAGTCTCGTTCGACAAGGGAATCTTTGCCCCGGAACGAACTTCCATTTCGGCATTCGACGTTCAAGATCAAAAGTTTTCGCTCTGGGAGAAACCGGTTCTCGGAAACGAGATCACCCACAAGCTTGGACTCTCCATCGACGCGATGGGTCAAGAGATCAAGATTGAAATGCGCGTCAAGCGCAAGATCACAAAGGTTGGCGACAAGCGCGCCTATGAAAGTGAGAACACCTTGCTCGGCGGCACCATGAACGCCATGGGCCAAGAGCAGGCGATGCCGGAGCAGCCACCTCAGAAAGCCGAATACGATGAGAACGGAAAGCCGAAAGAGAAGACCGATCTGATGCAAGCCGGTCCATTCGGGTTGATCTCCTACGTCACCGAATATGAACCGAAAGAGGACGTGAAGGTTGGCGATACGTGGAAGGTCGAAGAGAAGGACCACGATTCTGAGTTCAAACTCGAGGGCAAGGAAACCTTTATGGAGATCAAGTGCGTGAAACTCACGGTCAAGCTCACCATGAAGGGTGATGCCTCTGGCTCCGGTACGGGCACCATCTGGCTGGCAGAGGATACGTTTGCACTCATCGGTATGGATGGCAAGTTCGATGCGGTCAAACCGAACGGCGAAGCGCCTCCTCTCAACATTGCCGTCAACCTTCGCAAGAGCGAGTAACTCTCTAACATTCCAGACGAGTCACCCCAAAAAACCGGGTAGAAGTTGAACATGCTTCGGTTTGGGGTGATCGGTCTTGGTCGGATTGGCGGGGGCTTAGCCCAGCAGGCTCTGCGAAAGGGAATTGAGGTTCACGGCTGCGACCTTGCCGAACCAAGCTCGGAGCTCATCGACGCAGGTTTGGTGTACTCTCGGCATCTTGAGGATCTGGTTTCCGGAATGACCGGACGCCGGATCCTTTTTCTTTACATCCACGCGGGTCCGGCGATCGATGAAATGCTCGAGCGGTTAACGCCGTTGCTAGAGGCCGGCGACATCGTTATCGACGGCGGAAACAGCTATTGGGGCGATAGCATCCGTCGGCACGCCCGCATGGCCGAGAAGGGCATTCACTTTGTCGACCTCGGAACCAGCGGTGGCGTCACCGGGGCGTTGAATGGCGCCTGCTTCATGGTAGGCGGCGATGCCGAAGCGGTGGACCAGGTCGAGCCGATTCTCAAAACTCTCTGCATCGAAGGCGGCTACACTCGCTGCGCAGGACCGGGGTCGGGCCACTTTGTCAAACTCGTCCACAACGGCATTGAGTTTGGAATGCTTCAGGCTATAGGGGAGGGAATCGACTTGCTTGAGAAGTTCCATCAGGATCTCCCCGTCGGCGGCGTGCTTTCGTGTTGGCGGAATGGGTCGGTGGTCCGGTCTTGGCTGATCGATCTGATGCACGAGCAGTACGTGCAGAAAGATGGATTGGAGTCGGTGCCCGGCTACATTGAGGACACCGGGGAAGTGAACTGGCTGGTGGCGGATGCTCTGAACATGGAGGTTCCTATCCCGGTGATCACCCAAAGTGTGGTCCAACTTTTCACCTCTCGAGACGACAAGCGAGACTGGGCGCGAGCGATCGCGATGATGCGCAACGGCTTTGGAGGTCACCCGTTTGGGCCTAAAGAGGAACTCCAGGTCGAGCGAAAGATTTCGCGAGCGG
>CAZAVC010000188.1:0-4812 GCA_964488265.1 uncultured Fimbriimonas sp. | reverse complement strand
TAATCAAAAAGGGCCGTCGATCACGAAAATCGACGGCCCTCCCAATTCAGAAACCGACTACAGTCCGACGCCCTTCGCCGCCCAAAGGAAGCCCCGGCGCATCAGTTCGCGCGGAACCTCTGCTTCCAGGACCACTCGGTGGTGACCCAGCGCGTTGTAGAACACTCGACCCGCGCCGTACCGCTTGGTATAAACCTGAGGCATCGCGCAGGGGTTGTCCACGTGAGGGCCGCCCACGCCCGCAAGCGGGAACTGAGTGGTCGCCAGCACGTTCACGCCCGGATCAACGTGCAGGTAGTACTGCTCGCTCACGACTTCAAAGTCGGAAAGGCCTTCGGTGATCGGGTGCGGGTTCGCGGTGTTGATGTTCACCGTGTAGGTCACGCCATCGTTGCCCGGGTGAGCCACCCACTGGCTGCCCGTCATGAACTGCCATTCGGTGTGATTCCGGAAGGCGTCGCACATACCGCCGTGACAGCCTGCGATACCGATTCCGAGTTCCGCAACCGCCTTTTGCACCGGAGCGAACTGCTCGTTGCTGATGGTGCTCATGGTGTAAACGGGCACTAATAGGTTCTGAGCCAGAACCTTCTCCTCGTCCGCAAACGAATCGAGCGAGTTGGAGACTTCGACTTCAAAGTTCTCCGCTCGCAGAATTTCGGCAAAGAGGTCGGCCACTTTGTCCGGCTCGTGGCCGTCCCATCCGCCCCAAACGATCAGTGCTTTTCGATCTGCCATTGTTTTCTTCCCGTGTCAGTCCGTGAGTTTAATGGAGTTGATCGTTAAATCGCCCTCGTTAAGGTCTCTAAAGAAGCAAGATCGGTAGTTTTCATGACACGCCGCCCCCACCTGCTCCACTTGGAGCAACAACGTGTCCTTGTCGCAATCCACGCTCACGCGCTTCACATGCTGAAAATGGCCGCTGGTTTCGCCCTTGATCCAGAAACTCTGGCGAGATCGGCTCCAGTAGGTGGCGCAACCCGTTTCCAGCGTCTGTTTTATCGATTCTTTGTTCATCCAAGCCATCATCAGCACCTCTCCGTTGATCGCGTCTTGCACGATCGCCGGGATAAGGCCGTCTGAATTGAACTTGAACGAATCGATGAGGCCTGCCCATTCGAGCGCCTGATCGTTAGTAGGGTTTGTTTCGTTCATGGTTCACCGTGCACTTCACAACAATGCGCGAGTGCATCTCTATTTTGAACGACCGGTATCCTGAATCCGTTGGCATCCGATTCCGCACCTACCCCCAAGGCTAACCTCGATCACGAATCGACCTCGCGGCTGAATCGTTGGTTGAAAACGCCGTTTTGGCTCTTCTTGCTGTTAGCGAGCTTGCCCCTGATGGGCTTCTGGAGCTCGGGGCTATTTGACCTCGATGAGGGATTTTACGGGGCGGTTGTCGCCGAAATGAACCGCCGAGGCGACTGGATCACCCCTTGGTACAACGGCAAACCCTGGTTCGAAAAACCGATTCTGCTGTACTGGCTTGCCAAGCCGACCGTTGCCGCGTTCGGCATCTGGATCGGTCCCCGATTGCCATCGGTGATCTGCACGCTCGCCCTGTACCTGCTGCTGGCAAGGTTTGCCGAACGAAGGTTCAAAGGCTATACCAAGGGCGAATCGGTGGCCATCTGGACCGTTTTGGTAGCAGCGGGCTTTCCGCTCCATGCGGCGTTGGGCAGGCTAATGATGACCGACGCGCCGCTGAACCTCACCTTCGCGGCGGCAATGATCTTGTTCTGGGATTCGCTGATTGAAACCAACGAGCGTCGGCGAAAAACGGCTCGGTTGCTCATGGGAGTCGCCCTTGGGTTTGGCATCCTGGCGAAAGGGCCCGTGGTTCTGCTGCTCACCATTCCGATTGCGGTGATGACGTACATCTTGCAGCCGCAACGCCGAGCCGCCTTTAAGTTCGGTTGGGCCACCACCTTCTTGGCGATGGTGCTGGTGACTGCCACTTGGTACGCCACGTCTTACGGCATTCACGGTCAGCTCTTTGTGCAGAAGTTCCTGATAGAGCAAAACCTAAACCGATTTTTGGGCGGAGACAAAGCGCACACGGTGGGCATAGAAACCCTGCTGATTTACATTCCGGTGATCTTTTTGGGCGCGTTGCCGTGGTCCATTCCTGCGTTCAAATCGTTCCCGGGCAAACGTGATCTGGCCGCGTTAAAGGAATCTTCTGCGGACGACGCGGTTGGGTTGCGAGTGTTCTTAGCCACCTGGTTCTTCGTTGTCTTCTTCTTCTTCACGGTCAGCGGAGCCAAGTTGGTGCACTACGTGTTGCCGTGCATGCCTCCCCTGGCGCTCCTAATCGCCTTTTCGCTCTCTCGTCGACCCGCTCGCGATCAGGTGCGGTGGCTGGCGGTTGGCGTGGCTTGGATCTTTGTTCTGTCGCCGCTCCTTTGGTTTGGGCAGAGCGAATACTATCGCTCTTCCGGCCAAGCCGAAGCGCACTCGCTGGCGCTCTCGATTCCCAAAGAAAAGAAGGTGGCGTTGTACCAACTGAGTCGGCGAGAAAAGAGTCGCGGCACGGGCGGGACTCGGTTGATGGAGACCTCGCTCCCCTCTTTGATGATGGTGCTGGATAGGGTGACGGTGGACACGGAGAATTTGGCGGATGCCGTCGATTGCGACGTGCTTCTCACGCGGTCGGGTCGAATATCGGAGTCGGAAGCGAGCGCCACCGGGTGGAAGGTGCTGAAGCAGGGCACGAATTTCGTGCTGTATTCGCGGTAGTCGGCGGGTGGTGGCTTGCCACCACCGGCCTTCTCTTGCCACGGCTCCGCCGTTCTGGACTAAAGAAGAATTCGTAAACCCAGGGTTAAAACCCTGGGCTGTGATGATGGTTGCGGTTCCACCGCTTTTGGAAAGGAGGTCCGAACCAAATTCCGCTCTAAGGAGGGGTGTCCCGAGAATCGGGACGGGGTGGTCTCCGGATTACGGTCTCTTTGTGGCATCCAATCGCCTCGTTTAAGGCTCTCTTGCGATTTTTGAACATTGGAGGGTTTTCGAATCTGCCGACCACCCCGTCGCTCCGCGCCACCCCTCCGTAGAGGGGAATTTTTGCGGGTCGGCTCTTGAATACTGTTCCGGAAGGACCGACCAGGTACTTTCACGCAACTAAGGAACGGAGACGACCAGAACCAAGGGGCGTCCCGGACCCCTCAACCGACTCTAATGCCGATGCGGCTTGGCATGGTGATCGTAATGCCGCTTCAGCAGGTCCTCGCCAAAATCGCCGTCAAAATCTCGCCAAACGGTGTGAACGTGGTTGGCATCGTTCTGAGTGTTGTCGTATTCGATCAGGAAAGCGTCGCTCTGGATTCGGTAATACTGCCCGTCGCCAGGGCGAGTTCCACCCATCCAAGCAAAAACGATCCGGTTAGGGTCCGTGCCTTTAAAGCGTTCCAGCCGAGCCTTTGCCACCGCGGGGAGCTGCACCGAAGCGTGTTCTTGAATCAGCGCCAAAAGCAGACCCTGTTGCCGAGCGTCCAAATCGCCAAACGCAATCCCCTTTCGACCCTCAATCTGAGCCCTCCGGGACGCGCCGGTCACGATATCGCTGGGAGCGGTGGTCGACAATATGCCGACCTTCGCTTGCGCCTCGGAGAACGTGCTCACCAGTTCTCGACCCAAATCCTCCTCCACTTTCAGCGCGCGCGTGCCTTTCAGCGGTCCTTTGCGAACCTCACCGGGGTTGGAGCCAAGGAACTGAGGGGTGGTCGCCAGGATCTTGCCGCCGGACATGGTCCAGTTCAGAGCAATATGGTGCCCCTCGAATCGCCAGCCCCAGGTTTCGGTTTTGCTAGGCTCGCCAAAGAGGGTGAAGGTGTAAAGGTTGGGGTCTCGGCCCGGGTTGCCGCCTTCCAGTTCCCTCAGCACGTCCTCCAAAGAGCGAATGGTGCTCACCTTCTTCCAGCCCGATTCAGAGAGGCTCTGTTTGAGAAGGTCGTTGGCAAGGGTCTGAGTTTGCGGGCTCATTTTTCCCCACGCCAGCCCGTTTCGGTTTTTGGGAACGAAGTGCCAGTTGAACCGCTCTTCGGATTCAAAGGCGTAAATTGCAGCGGTGCGCTCGGCGGGGCTCATGCCGGCAACAAAGGCCTGAGCGGCCTTTACGAGTGCCGGGGGAAGGGTGGCGCTGCCGTCGGCTAGGGTTAAGCCGAAGCAGAGCGTCGCGCCAATGAGATGCATGTGGCAGTGTAACACGGTGTCGGTTTTTAAACGCACCCTCACCCCGCCGATGACGGCTGGATCGGCAGCTTCCGTCGACCCGATTTCGCCCCACCCGAAGGAGGGGGCGCGGGAGCCGTTTCCTCCACCGGGGTCCACCCCAAAATCCGAGTTCGAGTCTCATCCGACAGGCCGTGAATCTGCATCAACCCCACCCGAATGCCGCCACCCGGAACCCCAATCTTCGGGTCTTGGTCCGAAACCACATCCTCCACCGTAAACGCCTCGGCGCTCACGTTCACGTCCGGGGGCAGAATGCGAACCCCCCTTCCCCGAGCCTCGTTCACCAACGTACACGGTCCGTAGTAGCCCGCGGGCTGAGCGCTCAGCAACGCCGAGAAGTACTCGGCGGGGAAGTTCTGCTGACAGTAGATGGATCGAATCGAGATCTCCGCAAAAGCCAGCGCGTGCCCCTGAGCGAAGCCGTACCCTTTGAACCCCGCCACCAGATCGAACACCTCCTCCGCCACCGACTGCGAATATCCCTGATCCAGAATCCGTTGAAGCAGCATCTCTCGAATCTGCTTGCCGTAATCCTCGCGCCGGCGCTTGTGAATGGCGTCCCGAATGTCTTCT
>CAZAVC010000187.1:0-4817 GCA_964488265.1 uncultured Fimbriimonas sp. | reverse complement strand
ACTGCGTGAACAAGAAACTCCCAACCGCTTGAGGCGATCCGTAATTCGGCAGCACCTTTTTGGCGTCATCCACCTTCATGAAGTTAGGGACGACAACCGCAGCGAGCATTCCCGCCAGCGAAACACCTAACGCGATTCCAATCGGTTGCTTAATGTCCTTCTTTTCATCGAACAACTGGAGCGAACCGAGGTTGAGCAGCATGATGACAAAGAGGAACAGCACCATGATCGCACCCGCGTAAACCACGATCTGCGTGATGCCGAGCATTTCTGCTTGAAGCGTGAAGTAGAGGAAAGCGAGCAGGAAGAAGTTGACGACCAAACAGAGCGCGCTGCGCACCGCGTTTTTGGAGGCAACCACTCCGATTGCCGCCAAAGCAGCCGGACCCGCAAGAGCCCCGAACACCAAGAGATTGGGAGAAATGGTCATTCTCCGCCTCCCGGGGCAGGAGCAGGAGCGGTCGGCTTGCGCCGTGTCCCAACTACGATCGTTGGCGTATCGGTGTCCGAAACCATCGTCGCCGTTCGCGATTCCATCTTTTCCACCTCAGACTTCTTCGAGCGATTCGCCAACCAGATTGCGATCAAGATAACGTAGCCAACTGCAGCCACACCTGCACCCGCCAGATTCCCGTACGCCTTCTGCGCGAAGAGGAAAGAGGCGATGATCATCAGGTTCCCAGTCGCTAGCGGAAGCAAGAACTTCCACCCAAGATTCATCAACTGGTCATATCGAAGCCTGGGGAAGGTTGCTCGAAGCCAGATGTAAAGGCTCAAGCCGAACGCGCCCTTGCTAAGCATGGTGAGCGGAGCAAGATAGCCCTCGATGGACTTGAACGTGGGGTTGTCGATTCGGATCGGCAACAGGTATCCGCCAAAGAACACCGTGAAGAAGATCATGCTGAAGGTGAACATGGCGATGTACTCCGCCATCATGAACAGACCCCAGCGCTTCGTGCTGTACTCGGTGTGATAGCCCGCGACCAGTTCGTTTTCCGCTTCCGGAAGGTCGAACGGCGGTCGGTTGGACTCCGCGATCATGCAGATGAAGAAGACGACCGTCGCAATGAAGCCCCACGGCGTGAAGACGTTCCAGTTGTAGAGGAACGGAACAACACCCCAAAGCGGTTGGCTCTGCTGAGCAACCATATCGGTCATCTTGAGCGATCCGGTCACAAGCACCATGCACCCAAGGGCAACGCCCATGGCAAGTTCGTAGGAGATCAACTGCGCCGAAGCACGCAGACCACCCATCAACGAATACTTGTTGTTAGAGGCGTAACCCGCGATGACCGATCCGTAAGCTCCCAGAGACGAGATGGCCATCACGTAAAGGAGCCCGATATTGACGTCGGCGACAGGCGTCAACTTCGGGAACGGCCCCCACGGAAGCGTTCCGGCAAGAGAAAGCGAGACGAACAAGCTGATAGACGGAGCGATCAAGAAGAGGAACCGGTCGATGTGACCCGGGAGAATGTCCTCTTTCGTGAAAAGCTTCACGCCGTCTGCAATCGATTGCAGCAAGCCAAAGAGCTTAAATTTCTTGCCCTTCAAGAATCCGGGAACAAGCTTGCTCTTTCGAGAAAACGTGATGTTTCCGGTCCTGTTGGGCCCAACTCGGTCTTGCATCCAACTCAGAAGGCGTCGTTCATACCAAATCATGAACGGCACCAACATAAAGATGGGCAGTATGACAAGCAGGGCTCGTCCGAAAGCGGACAGAACATCCTGAACAGTAGGGTCAAGTCCCTGCAACCACGACATCATCGCCAAGGGTGAATGTACCCGTTCGGCGATTCTGCCGGTTTCCTCGATGGGGCGGTTCTGGCGTTAAATCTTGATAAGCGGTGAACGATTCTATCGAAACCAAAAACCACCAATCGCTGTATCATTCCATTGTTGTGAAAAAGTCTAAGGCAGTGCCCGCTACTTTTGTCGCCGCCATGGCCGTTGTGATGCTTGCCGGTTGTCAAACCGAAAGGCAGGTTCGGCGTTGCATCGACGAAAAAACGGGGCAGGTGCTCCCAGATTCTTACTGCGCGCCGGGATACCGATCCTCGGGAATGATGTATCGCCCTCTTTGGGGATACGGCGGATCCTACGACGGTCGACGCGTGAGTAACTTCGCCCGAACGCCTTCCGCTTCTGCAGATATCGTCTCTTCTAACGGTTCGGTGATTCAGCGAGCAACCCGAGGCGGTTTCGGCGGCTCTGGTCGCTCTTTTGGCAGTTCCTTCAGCTAAGGCCCCTTTTGGCAATACCGCGCTAACCATAACGATCCATGCGTCGCCATCAAATCGAGCCACGCGCCAACTGGAAACAAGAAGTTGAGCGGTGGGGTCTGCTGTTCCATACCGAAGAAGAGGGCGTTTACTGGGATGAGTCTGCCTATTACGAGTTCACTGCTGAAGAAATCAGTCGTCTAGAGCGGGCTACCAACGACCTTCATCAAATGTGCCTGGATGCGGCACAGCGAGTCATCGATCGCAAAGAGTACGCCCGATTTGGAATTCCCGACTACGCGGTTCCGATGATCGAGTGGGCATGGGAGGCAGAACCGCCGACTCTCTACGGTCGGTTCGACCTCGCCTACGACGGGGTCGAGATCAAACTTCTCGAATACAACGCCGACACTCCAACATCGTTGCTCGAAGCGGCGGTGGTTCAATGGCAGTGGCTGGAGCAGCGCTTTCCAGACTCCGATCAGTTCAACTCTCTTTACGAAGCCTTGATAGCGGCTTGGAAGCGAATGAAAGACGAGCGCCTCTTGAAAGGCACCGTGATTCACTTTGCGTCTGCAGAGACCCTGGAAGATGAAATGACGATCGCTCTGCTACGCGACACCGCTCACGAAGCCGGGTTGCAAACGGAGGGGATGTTGGTGGAAGACATCGGCTGGCACCCGCAAAAGCGGTTCTTTGTCGACCTCCAGGACGCCCGAATGTGGACGATCTTTAAGCTCTATCCCTGGGAGTGGATGCTGCAAGAAGAGTTTGGGCAATGTGCGGTTGAAACGTACCGAGACACCCAGTGGATTGAACCTATCTGGAAGTTGTTGCTCTCCAACAAAGCGCTGTTAGCGGTGCTGTGGGAGATGTTCCCCGGTAATCCTTACCTGCTCCCCGCGTACCAAGACGGTCCTAGAGAGATGACCCGTTACGTCAAAAAAGCGCTTCTTGGGCGGGAAGGGGCCAATGTGGAAATCATCGATGGCACCACCACCGAGGCGGCTGAGGGACCGTACGGGTCGGAAGGTTACGTCTACCAGGGACTCGCCCCGCTGCCGTTGCTTGATGGCAACCGACCCGTCATCGGCAGTTGGATCATCGACGAAGTGGCGCATGGCATGGGAATTCGGGAGACGAAGGGGTGGATCACCAACAACACCTCCCGATTCGTTCCGCACCTCTTCCGCTAGTCCTCACTCTCGCTCCGGTAGTTCTGACGCTAGGTGATGAGCCGTGCTCGGCGGCGATGGGTGAAATACGCCCACGCCCACTGCAGCAACACGATCAATTTGCGATCGAAGTCGATGAGGTACCAGACGTGGACAAACAGCCACGCCACCCAGGCAATGAATCCCGTTAGTTTGATCTTGCCCACCTGCGCCACCGCTCGCTTCCTACCAATCGTCGCCATGCTTCCTTTATCCCAATAGGAGAACGGCTTGCGCGGAGATCCACTCCCGACCAATTCGGCTTTGATGAGGCCTGCAACGTATTTGCCCTGCTGCATCGCCACGGGTGAGACTCCGGGAAGAGGCCTACCGTCCGGTCCCGCCAGGTGCATGGCATCGCCGATCACAAAGACATTCGAATGCCCGGGGATCGAGCAATCCGGGCCGACCATCGCTCGCCCAGCCCGGTCCAGTTCGGTTCCAAGGGTGGCGACCAGAGCGTTGGCTTTGACCCCAGCAGCCCAAACGACGTTTGATGTGTTTAAGATTTCGCCGTTTACTTCAACAAATCCATCTTGAATTTCTTCGACGGGCTTTCCGAGTCGAACTTCGACTCCCAACTCTTCCAGCGATCGTTTGGCGTATTCGCTGAGGGCTGGATCAAAGGCGGCAAGGAGCCTGGGACCTGCTTCTACCAGCACTACCTTGAGCTCTTCCGGCTTTATGCGCCGAAAATCACCCTTTAACGCCATCCTGCCCAGCTCGGCGATTGCACCCGCCATTTCAACGCCCGTGGGACCGCCGCCGATCACGACAAACGTGAGAAGGCTCGCCCGATCGCCATCCCCTCGTTCAGCGGTTTCAAACGAGCTCAAAACACGCGACCGAATAGAAGTCGCATCTGCGAGAGACTTCAATCCAGGGGCGTGAGTTTCCCACTCATCCCTTCCGAAGTAACTGTGCGTAGCCCCTGTCGCAAGGACTAGGAAGTCGAATTCTAGTTCACCGTTCTTGTAAACCACCTTCTGTTTGGCAAGATCGATGGCTGTCACTTCGGCGAGCAGAACCGTCGTGTTCTTCTGCTTGCCCACGACGGCGCGAATGGGAGCGGCAATGTCGGACGGGCTTAAGCCCGCCGTTGCCACCTGGTACAGCAAGGGCTGAAACAAGTGGTGATTCGTCCGGTCGATCAAAACAACGTCTGCATCGGTTTTATCAAGCTCTTTTGCCACTCGAAGTCCGCCGAATCCTCCACCGATGATCACCACTTTGGAGCGCGCCATAGATTCAAGGGTACCGACAAAGACGTTTATTGAATTTGTTCAAAAGATTTTTGCCGATATTGAATCCTTTGGAACCATTTGATGCGTCAATGTGTTACAACCTCTAAGACGCAAGAAAGCGTCAAGAGGCGAGAGTC
>CAZAVC010000186.1:0-4826 GCA_964488265.1 uncultured Fimbriimonas sp. | reverse complement strand
CGGGACTACCGCCGAACGCTCCAGGGGTCGGACCAACGCCTACGGGTGCCGCCAAGTCCAGTCGATTGCCGCGAAGCTTTCTCGCCAAAGCGTCGAAAAAGGTGTAGACGATGGGGACCACAAAGAGCGTGAGCGCGGTACTTGAAATCAAGCCGCCAACAACGACCACAGCGAGTGGCGCTTGAAGTTCGGAGGACGCTCCCCAACCCGTTGCCAGTGGGAGCATGCCAAGAAGGGCGCAAATGGAGGTCATCAAGATGGGGCGCAGTCGGGTAGGACTCGCTTCCAAGACAGCCTCGTCTCGGTTCAAACCCCTACTCCGCAACTGGTTCGTGTAGTCCACAAGCAGAATGCCGTTCTTCACGACGATACCAATGAGCATGAGCAGCCCCACGTAGGCGGTCAATCCAAATGCTTTGCCAGAGACAAACAGTGCGATGATCGCACCGCCGGCGCAGAACGGAACAGAGACTAGAACGATGAGCGGATAAACGAACGACTCAAACTGGCTCGCAAGAAGCATGTAGATGAGGGCAAGGGCAAGGAACACGGTTAAGCCAAGACCGCTGAACTCTTGCGCCTTTCGCCGCTGCTGTTCACCAAATTGGTAGTAGACACCGTTCTCGAAATCCACCTTCTCTAGCGCCGTCGTGACGTCGTCCAAAACTGCGCTTTCAGGTCGATCCACAACTCGACCGTTGACCGAAACGAAACGTTGACGATTCAAGCGCGTGATCTGGTTAGGACCGTTCTGAATGGTGGGGATTGCAACGTCTCCCAGAAGGATCTGTCGCGAAATTTGCCCGGTACCAGCCGCCACAACGGTGCGTACGGGAAGCATTTTTAGCGATTCGATGCTCTCCCGCTGATTGAGCGGTAGTTGTACGAAGATCGGATATTGGAAGCCGTTCTCTTGGTAGTAAGTCGTAAGAATTCCACCCGTCGCACCCGCGATAGCGCCCGCAACGTCGGCATAACTCACGCCGAGAAGGCTCGCCTTTTCTCGGTCAATCTTCCATTGAACTTCGGGCGAGGATTCTTCGAAGCTGACGTCCACCGATTCGAGACCGGGGATACCTTTGAGAGCCTCCTGAACTTCTTTCGCCTTCGCGGTTATTTGAGGAAGCGATTGGCCAAAGATATCCACGCCGATTCCATTGTTGTTGCCGCCAATGGTGTTTGCAACGATGTCGTAAGGCTGGGAGTTGATGCGAGCGCCGCCGATGGCTCCAAATTGCTTTTGGACTCGCTTGATCACGTCCTCGGTTTTCACCTTTCGCTTAGCCTTCAGACGCACCAATGCGGAACCTTGGTTGCTTTGGGCATTGCCCGACGCTCCCCGAACGGAGAGATTCGCACCCGCGCAGAGCAGCACGTTCTCCACATCCGGATCAGATCGAAGGATCTCTTCGACCTTCGACATCTTTTGTTCGGTGGTGGAGAGAGCCGTTCCAATCGGGAACTTCACATTCACCGTGAAGTCGCCCGTGTCGCTTTTCGGCAGGGTTTCGGTTCCGATGTAGCCGATGAGGGGATACACCACCGCTACCGAAGCAAGAGCTCCGAACACCACTAATCCGCGTCGCTTTAAAGCCCATTCCAGCCCTCTACGATACGACGCATCCATGTTGTTCAGCCATCGACCGAAGGTATCGAACATCGCCAGGATCGGCGTGGTCTTCTTGCCGCGAAGGGCTCGAAGTTCGGGGTGAGCTTCTTCTTCCACCTCTTCCTCCTTAATGAATCGAGAGGCGAGCATAGGAACAACCGTGGTCGCATCGAGCAACGAGACGGCGATGGAGAAGATGACGACGAGGGCGAACTGGGTGAATGTCTGCCCGGTTTGACCCTTGATCAACAGAAGTGGGAAGAAGACAACGATGATCGTGATGGTCGACGCCACAACCGCACTCAGAATTTCTTGAGTTCCGGTAACGGCGGCATCGACCGCACGCTTCTTATCGCGCTCGATATGCCGGAAGATGTTTTCCAACACAACGATCGCATCGTCGACGATCAAGCCCGTCGCGAGTGCCAATCCGCTTAACGAGATGGTGTTGATCGTGTATCCCATGAAGTACAGCAGCGAGAACGTGCTGATGATCGAGATGGGGATTGAAAGGGCGATAACAATGGTCGAGCGAACCGATCGAAGAAAGAAAAGGATGGCGAGAACGGCAAGAACGCCTCCAATAATTGCGGTCTCCTTGAGCTCTTCAATCGACTTCTCGATGAATCCGCTTTGATCGTAGGCGACGCCAAATCGGAGGTCTGGGTAACGCTTTTCAATCTCTTTCACCCGCTCCTGAACAGCTTCAACCGTCTGGATGGTATTCGCGTTTGTTTGTTTGCTAACTCCAATGCTGAGACCAGGTTCGCCATTGAATCGAACGAAAATCCGCTGGTCTTGGGCAGAGTCCTTTACTTCGGCAACCTCTCGCAGGGTGATCGGTCGCCCTTGGAAGGCACCCACTGGGAGCGACTCGATTTCCTTCACGGAAGCGAAATAGCCAACACTTCGGATGGTGTATTCGGTTTCGCTCTGCTTAGCGATACCGGCAGGGCGACTCAAGTTCTCCTGTGCGATTCGATCTTGGATTTGACCAATGGTGAGACCGTATGCAGCGAGCTTCTGAGTATCTACTTCCACCAGAACCGCACGCTCTCGGCCACCGGAGAGAGTGACCTGCGCCACACCACCCGCTGATTCGATAAGTGGAGCAATCTCATTGCGAATGAGAGTTGCAAGTTCCACCTCACTTCGGGAAGTGCTGTTGACACCAAAAACAATAACCGGAAGGGTGCTGGGGTCGAATTTGAAAACGACGGGAGCGCCCAGGTTGGGATCGTCCGGAAAGTTTCGAGCCGCTCGCTGAACATATTGGAGAACGTCGGTCGCGGCTGCGTCGATGTTCACGCCGTAGTCGAGCTGAACCCTGATGAACGCCTCACCGAGCGAGCTTGTTGAGCTGACGCTATAGAGCCCAGGAACAGTAGATACAGCCTGCTCGATGGGTCGCGTTATCTGGGTCTCGATCTCCTCGGGCGAGGTGTTCGGCCACGCCACGCGCACCGCAACGGTGGGGATGTCGACTCTCGGGAGAAGGTCTGTGGGAATACGCAGCAAACAAATGAAGCCGAGCAACATGAGCGCAGCGATGCGCATGGTGACCGCTACGGGACGCGTGACCGAGAACTTGGCGAAGTTCACTTAGAGCCCCCTTGCCCCTCAGGCTTTTTGATACCGGGGGCACTCACCTTTTGGCCATCTTTAGGCTTGGTGTAAGACAGCGAGACCACCTTCTCGCCGGGATTCAGACCCGACACAATCTCCACGAATCCGTTTTGAGTTTGTCCGGTTGAGACAGAGCGAATTTCGATTCCTCCCTGCTCGTCCGCGACCGATACCGTCGTCTTCTCGCCAGATTTATTGACCGCATCCGTCGGAACGGCGATCACTCGTACCTTCGCGCCTGCCGAAAGTCGGACCTTAACGAACATCCCCGGGGATAGCGTTTTCGCCGGATCAATCACCCGAATGCGGGCAAGGTTCTTGCGAGTGACAAGGTCGGCGGAAGGGTTGATGGAGACAAGCTTTCCTAGGAGCTTGGTTCCCTTCCCTTGCGCTGGGGACTCCATCTGGACCACCGCTTCGTCGCCGATGGTTAGTCGGGCCGCTTCTTCCGCCGATACGGGCAAGGTGACGAAGAGGTCATCCACTGATTGAAGGGTCAGAATGGTTTGACCCGGTCCCGCGACGGCTCCAGGACTCAGGAGTCGTTGGGTGACCGCGCCTGAAAAAGGAGCTCGAATTTCGGTGTCTTGCAATCGACTCTCGGTTTGCCCAAGTTCGCCTCGTGCCGCGCTGACGCCCGCTTCTAGCGCCTGAATGTTCGAGTCGTATGCGTCGATATTCGCCCTTGCCGCAGTCGCCGCTTGTAGCGACGCCTCTGCAAGTTCGACTCTAGAAGTCGCCGCGACAAGATCGGATTCGACTTGTCGCTTCACGATCTCCAATTGGGACTCGGCGGCGGCAAGCTCCGCCTTGCTTGATTCCAAAGCGAGCTGAGAAGTCGTTACCTGTCCTGCGGCAAGTTCGCGATTTCGATCCGCATTTTCAACAACCAATTCCTGATCGTCGACCTGTTGTTGAGGAACGTAGCCGCTCTCTAGGAGTTTCTTAAGCCGGTCGAGGCGCGTCCGGGCTGTCTTAAGCGCGACATCGGATGCTTGAAGGCTCTTCTCTGCGTTGGTAATGTTTGCCTTCGCGGTATCAACTCTCGCTTGCGCCACCTTTACATTGGCTCTCCCGGAAGCAATTCGAGCCTCGGCGGTTTTTTGCACCTGATTGAGGTTGGCTTTGGCAGACGCCACGTTTGCCTTCGCTTGCAGGATCGTCGATTCGATTGAAGTTCGGTTGGAACTTGCGGATACTTTAGCCTCGGCGAGCCTTCCCTGAGCTTGAGCAACGTTTGACGCTTTTGCGGCGCGATCGCCCGTGAGTTCTCGAGGGTCGATGCGCACCAGGAGGTCGCCTGCATTCACCCGGTCGCCCTCTTGAACGGCGACGCTGATGATTTGGCCATTGAATCGGGAGGCGATTGGCGTTGTCAGGCCACTCTCGACGGTTGCCGTGCCCTCAATAGCGTCCTCAAAAATGCGCTCCTGAACGGTGACCAGGTCAACCGGAGCGGCTCGGTTCTTTCTGCCCTCGGCTTGCTTTTTCAGCTCCTCGCCGCTTTTCTTGACCTCGTTTAGCCGCGAACCAACGGCAAGACCAACCACCAGAAGGGGAACACCGATAAAGAGAATGCGTTTAATCATAA
>CAZAVC010000185.1:0-4828 GCA_964488265.1 uncultured Fimbriimonas sp. | reverse complement strand
CCCGCTTTCTCGCCGAGAGATTCGCCCAGGGCAGGTAATGCGATGGGAGTGGCGTATTTAAGAATCGAACCGAGATCGGTCATTCTTGACCACCCCTGGAAAGGAGGATTCGCTCCCGATCATCGATGAATTTTTGGAAAGCAAGGAGGCCGAAAACACTAAGTCCCTGAATCACAGGGACGAGAGTTGAGCCCACCCCAGCGAATCGGCTCAAGTTCGTGGTGCTTGCGAAGAGCGCCCCAAAGAATATCGAAGATCCTAGTACGGCGAGAGGATTAAGCGCTCCTACTAGCGCAACCGGAATCGCCAAAAATCCGAACTGCTGAGAGAAACTCGTGCCGAGCTGACCAGATATCCCGAGATACTGAATTGCTCCGGCAAGACCGCATAATGCCCCGGAGATGGCCATGCCTTTCAACCGAAATCGATCCGGATCGATTCCGTTGGCTCTTGCCGCATTCGCGTTTTGACCGACCGCGCGGAGTCTGAATCCGTCTCTCGTGTGAAAGAGCCACACGTACACGAGGAGTCCAATTGCAAATGCGAGCGGCACTCCCCAGTGCGTATCAAGTTTCTTGTCAAACTTGGGGAGCATTAGAGAGGGCGGCAACGAAACCGAAAGGGGCATCGCGCTGTCGGTGCGCTTCAAAGGACCGCTCACGGCAAAACCAAGTGCCTGTATCGCGATGAAATTGAGGAGGATAGTTGAAATGACCGGCTCAACCGATCTTTTCACCGCCAGCCATCCTGCAAAGAGCGCATAGATAGCCCCACCAACCGCCCCTACAACGAGGAGCGGAAGCACCCACAAACCAGATGTGTTGGAACTGCTGATCAGCTTTTGCGCCAACGTTGCCGAAAAAAGGGCCCCAACAATAAGTTGCCCTTCTCCACCGATGTTGAACATCCCCGCCTTCCAAGCAACGCAAATCCCGAGCGCGCAGAGCAGCAGGGGGGTTGTGATAACCCAAGTTTGCGACCAAGCGTATTTATCGGAAAAGGCACCTTCGTAAAGGAGCTTAAGGCCCGGTCCGACCGGAATTCCGAAAACCAGTAGCGTCAAAACAAGTGCCAAGAGCACTCCGCCGAGACGGCCAAATCCCGAAAGGGCTTTCATGCGGATACTCCTCCGACCACGGCCGAGGCACCCTCGCCTTCTCGGAGCAATCCTTGATTGAGGAACATGACCTTGTGAGAAAGGGCAAAGAGTTCATCCAAGTCCGTGCTGACGAGGAGGACGGCGGTTCCTTCCGCAGCGGCCGTGAGGATTTCTTTGTGAACTGCCACCGTTGCGCGAACATCGAGCCCGCGCGTGGGATTGGCGACAACCAAAAGGTCGGGGCGCCGATACAGATTGCGGGCAATGATCGCCTTTTGTTGGTTCCCCCCGGAGAGGGCTTTCACCGGGACACTTGGGTTTTCCGCCTTGATTCCAAACCGCTCGATCAGACCCTTGGTCCAAGCCTTTGTCTTCTTTGAACTCAAGAACGGACCAGAACCAACTTCATCCTCGGACACCGCTCCAAGGACCAAGTTATCGATCACGGAAAAATCTAAAATCAGGCCATCGCGGTGTCGATCTTGCGGCACGTATGCCACCCTCATCTCTGTTGATTGTTTTACGGCACCCGAAACGACCGATCTTAGCCCGAGAATGGCTTCGATCAACTCGGTTTGACCGTTTCCGTCAACACCACCAATCCCCAAAATTTCGCCCGATCGGACTTGGAAAGTGACACCCGAAACCCTCTCTTCGCCGCGATCACCTTTTACAAAAAGATTCTGGATATCGAGCGCAACTTCGCCGAAAGTCGCATCTCCCTTTGCTTGGTTTGTGGGGAGATCTCCGACCATCCAATTCGCCAACTTATCAGCATCGACATCGGTCCGTTCGGCGCTGGCGACCACTTCCCCTTTGCGCAGAACGGTGAACCGATCACCCACCGCAAGAACTTCTTGAAGTTTGTGGGCGATCAAGATAACGATCTTGCCCTGTGCTTTAAGATTTCGAAGCAGTTCAAGGAGGGCTTCGACCTCTTTCGGATCCAAGACCGCCGTTGGCTCATCAAAGATCATCACTTGTGCATCGGTCAAAAGCGCTTTCAGGATTTCTAGCCGTTGTTGGACTCCAACACTCATTTGCTCGACGGGAATATCAAGTGGAATTTCCCAACCGAACTTTGCAAGAGTTACCTGCGCACGCTCTCTCAATCCCGAGTCTGCCGAACCAACGCTTAACTGTGAGAGGCGTAAATTTTCTAGCGCAGAAAATGCAGGCACGAGCATGAAGTGCTGGTGAATCATTTCCACCCCTCGTTTGCGAATGAATTGCGGGTTACCCAGAGGGAGAGGATCGCCCGAAAGAGTGACCGTTCCTGAGTCTGGATTCACGAATCCACCAAGCACGCCCATGAGCGTCGACTTCCCGGCGCCGTTCTCGCCGAGAACGGCATGAACCTCGCCTGGGAAGAAGGTTGCGCTAACGCCACGAAGCGCCTGGAGATTTCCAAAGCGCTTCGAGACATCCGACACTACTAGTGCCGCCGGTTGGGTCGGGCTACTTGGCAACTAGGTCCCTTAGAACTTGTCCTTAGCGACGACAACTTTGCCGGACTTCACGTCCTCTTGCAGCTTCTTGATGTACTCCAAAACATCCTTTGGAACCTTCGCCTCGAGACCCGGGTTTAAGACGAAATCAATCGCCCCAGAGTCCATACCGAGCGTGACGACATCGCCGTCAAACTTCTTATCTTTGACTCGCTTCGCCAACTCTAAGAAGGCGGGCTTGGCTTGAATGAGCGCACTCGCCAAAATGACTCCGCTTTCGTTGTCGTTCTGGTTGAGGTTGGCACCAAGAGCGTAAACCCCTGCCTCTTTACAGGCATCAAACACGCCCTGAGCCGCGGAGTTTGCCTGGTGGATAAGGACGTCTGCTTTCTGACCAATCTCGCTTTGCGCGGCTTGCTTTGCCTTGGCGATGTCGTCGTTCTCTCCGGTGAAGACCTCGAGAACTTTCACACTCGGATTTGCTGCCAAAGCGCCAGCTCGGAAGGCTTTAAAAGTGGACTTGATCGAAGGCACCTCAGGACCACCGACCATTCCAACGACTCCCGTTTTCGACATCTTTGCCGCAAACGCGCCCGCAATATAGAAGCTTTGCTCTAGATAAAACCGAATGGCTCCGGCGTTCTTTGCTGTTTTTGAACCGGATGACGAAACGAAGATCGTCTCGGGGAAGTCGGCAGCAACCTCAACTCCAGGCTCGTTGTACTCGAAACCATGACCAAAGACGAGGTTGTATCCCTTCTGGGCGTAGGCTCGCATCGCCGACTTGATTTGCGAGTCCTTGGCGACCTGATGGTCAATTCGCGCGCCAAGGTCAGACTCGATAGCCTTCAGGCCATCGTAAGCCATGGCGGACCATCCCGCATCGCTGACTTCGCTCGGAGTGAGAAGGGCGACCTTAAACTCCTGAGACTCTGAGGTCGTGGACCCAGACCCTTCGGTCGAAGTCGAAGAAGAACCGTTATTTCCACAACCCAAGAGGACCGCGGATGCCATCGCAGCGAGCGACAGCCACGCTAGTGCCTTACGCATGGTTGAATACTACGCCTTTACGAACCCTTCATTCGCCGATAGCTCGCTGAACAAGAAAGAAAAACGGCCCACCGTGTTGGTGAGCCGTTTTTCATCATCTTTGCAAAGGCTTTCTCAGCGATCGGAGATCGGTTCGAGAAGCATTTCTTTCGTGTAGATGAAGTCTTCTCGGTTGTAGTTTGCCAACTCAAAGTCGTCACGGAGAACGATCGCTCCCGTCGGGCAGGCTTCCTGACAGTAGCCACAGAAAATACACCGGATCATGTTGATCTCGTACCGAACCGCGTATCGCTCGCCTGGCGAGTAGCGCTCTTGATCCGTGTTCTCCGCCGCTTGAACGTAGATGCATCGAGCAGGGCACGCGCCCGCACAGAGTGAACAGCCAATACATCGCTCCAGCCCGCTTTCGTAGCGAGTGAGAACGTGACGCCACCGAGTTCGCGGATACATCGCCCGCTTCTCCTCAGGGTAATTCAGAGTCACTTTCTTGTGTGCGAGTCGCTTCGCAGTGATCGTCATTCCGCCCGTGAGCGGCTTCACTACTTTGTCGAGAAGACCCATTACGCGGTCACCTCTTGAGTTGTTCGAGGGGTGAGTTCAACAAGTCGTAACTCGGTCATGGTCTTTGCCCTTCCGCGCTTGATCTTCTCTTGGAGCTTCAAGATGCCATAGATCAATGCATCGGGAGACGGCGGGCAACCCGGGACATAAACGTCAACGGGAACAACTTGGTCGGCGCCCTGGACGATTGCGTAGTTGTTGTAAACGCCGCCGGAGGAAGCGCATGCGCCCATCGAAATCACCCACTTGGGCTCGGGCATTTGATCGTAAATTTGCCGCAGGACAGGAGCCATCTTCTTGCTGAGGCGACCCGCGATAATCATCACGTCGGCTTGTCGGGGCGTCGCTCGGAAAGCCTCAGACCCAAACCGGGCGATGTCGAATCGGCTACCCGCAGTGCTCATCATCTCGATGGCGCAGCAGGCAAGACCAAAGGTGACGGGCCAAAGCGAATTGGCGCGCGCTTGTCCGATCAGGGTTTCGACGGTCGTTACAACGACGCTTCCACCCTTTTGGGTATCGCCCAAAACGGGGGTCGAGCTGTCGTGAAGCACTACGGTTTCAACTCTCTTTGGCATCTTTATCCTGAACCTATTCGGAATCTCCGGCTACGAATAGCCTCACCGTTGATATTCCATCGGCATTTTACCGACGGATCGTCTCATCGAAT
>CAZAVC010000184.1:0-4833 GCA_964488265.1 uncultured Fimbriimonas sp. | reverse complement strand
CAGGGCCACAGTGGGCTGGCGTTTCCAGAACTTAGCGTTTGCGAGCTTCGAACTTAGAGCGTAGGAACTTAGCCCTAGCCGTGACGTTGGGAAGGTCGACGATTTTCTTTACGTCAATGATCTGGGCTGAAACCGGGACCGTGATTTCCAAATCCTCGCCTCCGCGCTTGATCTTCAGGCTCATCCGGTCTCCAACCTTCAAGTCCTTGGTCGCCGCTTCCCAAGATCGAGACAGGGTCACGTTGGTCGTGCCCTCCACTTTCTTTCCATCGACGCTGACCACGAAGTCACCAGATTTGAGCGGACTATCTTTCACCTCTGCGGCGATCGAAATGCGCATCTGCTTAGCAGTGAGGTCGGGCAGGGCTCGGAAACCGAAATCGGGACGACTTTCCTTCACGTCGACCATTTGCAGACCGAGTTTTGCCAGATGCTCTTCCACGGGAAGTTCGCCGGGCTTCATAACGATCTTGTCGTAGAGATAAGCCACTTCGAGTCCGCCAAACTTGGAGCATTGATTTCGGATTTCGCCTTCATCAAAACCGGGCTTGTTGTTCTCACAAAGCTTCCAAAGAGACTTTTCAACGTCGTCCAGCGAGTGCTTTCCGTTGGTCGCATCCAGTAGCGCGATATCCAATATCATTCCCACAACCCAGCCCGTGTTGTAGTAGCTCACTCCAAAACCTTGGCTGTTTCCACGACCATTGTTGGCATCCGCCACCCGATAGCTGGATTCGTTAGGGGAGACTTCGAAGCGCTCAGGGCGTCTTCGAACGGAGTTTACGTTTCGCAAAACGTCTTGGTAGAGATCCTCTGTTTTCCACCAGCCATATCGGCTGAGAAGCGTGTTTGCGTAATAGTCCGTCACTCCTTCCAGCCACCAAAGGGCGCCTGTTTTGGGGAGGGTCGTGTAGTCGAACGGGCCAAGAACCGCGGATCGGATTCGCTTCACGTTCCAGAGGTGGAAGAACTCGTGGGAAAGAACCGAGACAGCTCGCGGTCCAACACCGGAAGACAATGAAATCTGCGTGCTGGAAAGGTGCTCCAAACCACCGGCGCCATCGACACGATCGTTTGTTTGGAAGTGCCAGACGTATCGGTTATAAGGCAACCCGCCGAAGAAGTCACTTTGGCTGGCGGTGACAAAACTGCAGGCCTTGCGAACGTAGCCAAGGTCAACATCTTTTCGCGCCGGACCCCGATAAGCAATGTAGTGGGTTTTCCCGCCGAACTTGTAGGTGTCTAGAAGGAAATCGCCGTAGGTGACAGGGTTGTCGGCGAGAACGTCGTAGTCGTCTGCCTTGTAGCTCTTGTGTTCTTCGATTGGATCGAGGCCGACCGCGATAGGAGTCTTCTTTTCGAAGGCGAAAACGAGCTTGCAGACTTCGTTCTTCCTGCCGACCAAGTACATGTAGGTGCTCGGTCCGCTAAAGTGTCCGATGTTGTCCGCGAACTGGACAGGCACTTCGTAGGAGATCTTTAGATTGGTTCCCTTTCGAGTTGAGATGGGCCAAGTGTAGTTGTTCGGCTTTTCGCCGAGTTTGCCGCCTTGAAGAACGAAGTTCTCCACTCGTCGCCAGTTATCGGCATAAGAGTAAGAACCAGGTGCCCAATTCGGCATTTGAAGGGCCAGTTCGTCTTTGTCCGCCTCAAATTCAATGGCGACGGACAACTTAGAGCCATCGCCAACAGATTTCACGGTGTACGTGATCTCGGCCTGAGCGAGACCGAAGAGAACGGATGCAATACAACAGGCGGTAAAGGTCAATTGGCGCCGCATGGCGGAGTTTAGACCGAAATCCCGCTTTACTAGGCACCCGTAGCCGAAAAATCTTGATCCAAATCTTCGGTTCGCTCGGCGTGAGGGTTCATGGTGTTGAATACGCCCTGCATCATTCGTCGCTGTCGGCGTCGAACCATTGCATCCCGAGCCGTCACCAAGCCTGTCAGGGCCTCTTCGTTTTCTCGACACGCGAGGGGACCCTCTTGGTACGCATTGAGTTTTGCGATCAAGACGTCAAGAACGTCTTCGATCCGGACGCCATTGATTCCGACTTCGTGAGGAAGTCCCTGCTGGAATTTAATGCGAAGGAACTCGGTTTCGATCAAGGCCATTGGATTTGCTTCGACATTTTCCATGCTTTTTTCCTTACGGGAGAGAATTTCCCTGCCGTCTCTAACTGACGCCTAGGAACTCTAATGGTATCTCAGAAAGCCTCGTCTGACGGAGACTTTTAAAGTTGCGCTCAGGAATTTGCGCTCCCATATCGCAGGTAAAACCCGGATATGAACGTTTCTTTGCTGCGCGAACTGGTTGAAGGTCATGGCATTCCCGGACAAGAAGACGCCATTCGAGCGATTGTCCGCCGAGAGTTGGGACCCATCACCGAATGTCGAACCGACATGATGGGCAACTTGATCTGTGTCAAGAAGGGCAAGCCCGGTGCACGACGAGTGATGGTTGCCGCCCATATGGACGAAATCGGATTCTTGGTTAAGTTCATCGATAACGATGGTTTCCTTCGCCTGCAACCGCTTGGGGGCTTTGATCCAAGGCAAATGAACAGTCAACGGGTGATCGTTCATACCGCGGCTGGTCCCAAGAACGGGGTGCTCATGTACGGCACCAAACCGAAACATCTGCTCACCGACGCCGAAGCGGCCGCTCCTCAAAAGGTTGAAGGGTTCTTCGTAGACTGCGGTCTTTCCGGTGAGTCCGCGAAGGAAATCATCTCCATCGGCGATATGGTCACGATGGATCGAACGATGATCCAAATGGGCGAGCTGTTCACCTGCAAGTGCATGGATGATCGCGTTGGGGTGTTTGTGATGATCGAGGCGGTCAAGAAGCTTGTTGACCAAGAGTGCGAAGTCATCGCCGTTGCCACGGTGCAAGAAGAAATTGGTCTGCGCGGAGCCGCCGCATCGGGGTCTGCGGTGCAGCCAGATGTGGTCGTTGCTCTCGATGTCACCCTCGCTAACGACATTCCAGGAATTCCCGAACAGGACCACATCACAAAACTTGGTCGAGGAACCGCGATCAAAGTGATGGACAGTTCGCTCGTCTGCCATCCGAAGCTCGTGGAGCACTTCCGTCAAGTTGCCATCCGAGAAGGTATCCCGTATCAAATGGAAGTGCTTCCAATGGGTGGCACCGATGCGGGTGCCATTCAGCGTTTGAACGGCGGTATCCCTGCGCTGACGCTATCGATCCCAACTCGATACATTCACACCGTGAACGAGACGGTTCACGCAGGAGACGTTCAAGCTTCGATCGACATCTTGGCGGAGTATCTCCAAGACGCGCACAATGGCGTTTACTCTTACGAGTAGATCCTCGTATACGATCCAATGAGCGAAATCGCGAACAACCTCTCCGCTATTCAAGACCGAATAGCGGAGGCGGCTAATTCTGTGGATCGAAATCCAGAAGAGATTACGCTCATCGCCGTTTCGAAAACGGTTCCTTTAGAGGGTCTTTTACAAGCGTACGATGCAGGACAACGAGACTTCGGCGAGTCTCGACTTCAAGAAGCCCTTCCAAAAATTCAGGCGATGCCAGATGACTGCATTTGGCACTTCATTGGGCCCCTCCAATCCAATAAAGCAAAAGCAATTGGAAACCTTTTTCAGGTCGTCCATACCGTTTACAACGAGCGTCAACTGAAAGAGATTGAAAAATGCTCGCGACGGGTTGATGTTTTCATCGAGGTCAATATCGCAGAAGAAGCACAAAAAGCAGGAATTTTTTTGAAAGATATTGACGATTTCTATCAATCTCTCCTACACTACAACCAAGCAACTTTCCGGGGACTGATGACAATTGGCCCCCGAGTGGAGAGTTTTGAGGAATCACGAAGATTCTTTAGAGCCCTCAAAGAGCAGAACGCTCGACTCGGTGGTACATGGCTCAGTATGGGAATGAGCGGAGACTTTGACGTGGCCATCCAGGAAGGAGCCACCCACGTTAGAGTTGGGAGCGCGATCTTTGGGTCGCGGTAACGGGAAAAGCAATCATGGATGATGTCTTCACTTCGGAAAAGCCGGGTCTTTTTGGTCGTCTCGCTGAAATGTTTCAGCGCCCAGAGTATGTAGAGGGCGACGATACCCCTACAGAAACCCGCGAGTATGAAACCACCTCTTCGGTTTCGCGCATGCAACCTTGCTACCGATACACGGTGACCGTTCGACGACAAGTTTCGTCTTTCGAGGACGCCATGTCGGCGGCAAATGGCCTTAAGCGCGGCGAGAGTCAAATCGTGAATCTCAACGGTCTTGATGCGGTTACCAAGCAAAAGATCGTCGACTTCATGAGCGGCGTCAACTACGCTCAAGAAGGAACCTGGGAAGAGGTCGGAACCGACGTTTATCTGATTGCTCCCTCACACGCCTTGGTAGAGGTCGCTCCCGCGACACCCAAGATGAACGCGATCCGCAACTAAGCAAAGAATCGCGATAGCACGACAAGCACCCTCATTGGCCCAGGCGAAAACCTGGGCCTTTTTTGTTGTATTTGCTCCAGGAGTAAGCTTCTTTTTATGCCAAGGCACGAGCAGATCTACGAGATAGTCGCCCGAATCCCGCATGGAAGGGTCGTTTCATATGGAGACATTGCCAAGGCGGTACGGGTTCCTCCAAGGGCGGTTGGAGGCGCAATGAAACAGTGTCTGGAATTGTCGGCCACCCCGCTTCCGTGGTGGCGAGTGGTTGGTCACGATGGTCGGTTCCCGCTTGCCAAGTACCGACCCGACCTGGCCCTTGAGCAAGAGTCGTTGCTCAGGGCCGAAGAGGTGGAGTTCAAAGAGAGCGGGCGAGTTGCAATCGACTCCACAC
>CAZAVC010000183.1:0-4837 GCA_964488265.1 uncultured Fimbriimonas sp. | reverse complement strand
CTTCTCTTATTGCCGCCGAATTACTTTTCGAGCGTGATGATGTACTGGATACGGGTCTTGATGAAGACGTCTTGCGGGGCGCCTGCTCCAGGACCACCAGGGCCGCCAGGTCCGCCTAACCCGAAGCCACCAGGGCCACCAGGACCGCCTTGTCGACCGCCAGGACCACCTTGGGGAGGGGCGAAACCGCCACCCTTTCCGCCGCGACCTTGTTGGAGCAGCGAAGAGCTGATACCAATGAGACCACTGTTCTTGTCCGGTCGGATGCTGAAGTCATCTGCACCTCGGCCGCCACCGGGAGGAGGCATCATGCCACCGCCAGAACTCATGTTTCCGTTGTTGCCGCCGCCGCCACCAGGGCCGCCTGCTCCGCCTGCAAAACCAACGTTAGCCTTGCCTTCGATGGTGATGTCGCGGTTGATTCGGATGACCTTGCGGATGTCCGTTGCGAACCAGATGATCTCTTCGACCGAAACCTTACGATCGGCGATGTTTTGCGCGCCCGCTCGGTTCTGGCCAAGGGTGTTGCCCTTCATGACCGTCGATGCGCCAACTTCGATGATGTTTCGAATCTTGATGCAGGGGTGATTTGCTTCCCACTCCGCTCCAAGAAACTCTCCGCGTGCCGGCGCGGTTTCGACAACCGTGTTGACCTTGCCGATGTTGTTCAGGTCGATAGCGCCAAGTTGGAAGCTGGACGGCCACGACTCACCCTCGCGCACTCGCTTAGTGGGCAAGATTGGGAGCGGGAATGCGGCGAACAGGAGCGTCTGCGGGCGGCTGGATGCCATTCCCTCAAGACCAAAGAACTCCGGGATCGCTCCAAAAACTTCTCGTCCGGTTGGCGTTACTCGCATGTAGAGCGGAGCCATGGAATCTTTGTAGTAGCGCTGTGGCTCGGTTGCTTCACTCGTGGTCAGGAACGCGTACTCGCGGTTGAACTGTCCGCGATCCGGGATGACCTGCAGTCGAAGGAGACCGTCTCCGTTCGGATAAGCGTTGTCGCAGGCGTAAAGAAGCTTGATCGACTCGCCATCGAATTCGAACTGGGCGGCCTTCATGCCTTCCTTGTTGGTTTCGCTGGTCGAAGTGCTCACGACCGTGCGCTGCTTCAGTCGATAGATCGATTCTTGACCCGAAGTAAAGCTGTATCGCATGGCGACACCGTCCTCGGGGATAGCGATTCCGCTGGAGTTGGCAACAACCACATCGATCGACGAGGTGTCGGTGATTCGTGGCTGGCTGCTGTAGTCAACGTAAAGCTTCAGCTCAATCTTTCGATTGCCATCTTTGATGCCGCGAGCCTTCGTGTCGAGCAGGTATTCGTAGTACTGGCCCTTCGCGTCGAGCTTCGGCTCAAAAGCCTCTACAAACTTGTTGTCGATGAAGAGACCGACGTACCCAGACGAGGGCACGCTGTTCTTCGGCATGAGGATTCGAACTTTCTCCTTAACCTTCGCACCATCGAAGGGTCGGACAATGTTGAACGAGCCTTGTGCCGCCACGGATTGCACCGACAAGGCGGCGAAGGTGGTGACCAAAACGAGATTCGCGAGGCGTCGCTTCATCTGATGTACGTTCTCCAACTAAAGCAGACACCCAAAAAGATGGGTGTTTACAATGGTTCTGACGGGGCATTTTACGGCGATGTCACAAGAAAGGGCAACCTTTCCAAACAATTCCCTACCGTTCAGCCCTAAATGATCGTTTTTTGCGGATCGAATCTCTTTGCTGAACCGTCTGAACCGCCTTTGCAAATCGTTGCCGCCTAGCGTTCTTTCCTGAAAAAGTCGGTCCATAATGTTCAAACCGCTCGACAAATGTCGAGTCTTTTTGCCCTATGAGCTCTCCAGAGTCTTCTTTGTTCGCCCAAGAACCCCAGGCAGCCCAAGAATCCCGTGCGAATGAGGGAGAGCAGTCTCTTTCGCGTCCCAGGCTCGATCTAGACAGTCTCAACCCCGAACAAAAAGAGGCCGTTCTTCACTCGGGTGGTCCCATGCTCATCTTCGCCGGGGCAGGATCGGGAAAAACTCGGGTCATTACGGCTCGCATCGCCCGCCTTCTGGAGCAAGGCACCTATCCCAGCCGAATTCTGGCAGTGACCTTCACGAACAAAGCCGCACGAGAGATGCGTGAGCGGGTGGAGCACCTTGTCGGCGCTAGCTCGCGGGGAATGTGGATCGGAACATTCCACTCCCTCTGCGCTCGATTGCTTCGCATGGAAGGATTGGCAATTGGGCTCGATCCCAATTTTGTGGTCTATGACGACGGCGATCAGCTTTCGCTCATTCGCGACATCCTCAAAAAGAAAAACATCGACGACAAAGCGATTCAGCCCCGATCGGTCCTGAGCGAAATCTCCCGCGCAAAAGAAAAGCTCCTCACGCCTGAAAAGTACGCCGAACGGGCGACGGGGTTCTTCGAGCGAGTCGCGGTTGAGGTTTACAAGGCGTATCAAGCCGGACTCACTAAATCGAACGCGCTCGATTTCGACGACATCATTTTTTACGCCGATCGCCTTTTGGAACAGAGCGGCACCGTTCGGGAGAAGTACCAGGAGCGATTCCAGCACGTGCTGGTAGATGAGTATCAAGACGTCAACTACGCTCAGTACAGCCTTATCCACCGCATCGCCGAAAAGCACCGCAACATCGTTGTCGTGGGTGATGACGACCAGTCGATTTACGCCTGGCGCGGAGCCGACGTGAGTCTGATTCTCAAGTTCGGCAGCGACTATCCGGACGCGCGGATTGTCAAGCTTGAGCAGAACTATCGGTGCACCCAAACCATCCTCGCCGCTGCCAATGCGGTCATTCGCCACAACCGATCCCGCGCCGCCAAAGAACTTTGGACTGAAAATGAAAAGGGCGTCCCGATCGAACTCACCATGTGTGGCACCGAACAAGACGAGGCGATGCACATCGCCAGCGGAATCTTAGGAGATGTTCGCTCCGGTCGACGCACTTACAAAGATTGCGCGGTTCTGTACCGGACCAACGCGCAGTCTCGGGCCTTGGAAGAAGCTTTCCTCACCATGCGCGTCCCGCACATTCTAGTAGGAGGACAGCGCTTCTACGAGCGAAAAGAAATCAAGGACATGCTCGCCTACTTGCGGCTGGTTCACAACCCGCGAGACGACGTGAGCTTTAAGCGCAGCGTCAATGTTCCGACCCGCGGAATTGGAGCCACCAGCTTGGCCAACCTTGAGGTTTACGCCAACCAGCGTGGGATGTCGCTCTTTGAAGCGGCCTCCGACCAGGCATTCCAAGCCTCGATGCAAAAGAAGACCGCCGGCGCTTTTCGCGCCTACCTTGGAGCCATTCAGTCCGGGCAGGACCTTATTGCGGGCAAAGACGTCACTCCAATCTTGAAAGCGGTGATGACTGAGTCGGGCTACCTAGACGCTCTCAAAGCTGAGCGGTCAGAGGAGTCTCTGGGTCGGTTGGAAAACCTTCAAGAGCTTCAAACCGTCACCCAACAGTACGATGCCACTACGGAAGACGACGAACGATCCCTGGGGGGTTTCCTAGAGAGCGTGGCTCTGGTCGCCGACGTGGACAGCTTGGAAGAAGGCAGCGATGGCGTCACGCTGATGACCTTACACACCGCAAAGGGCCTCGAGTTTCCGGTCGTCTACCTGGCAGGGCTTGAGGAAGGGGTGTTCCCCCACTCTCGGTCACTGGGTTCCGATTCGCAACTGGAAGAGGAGCGACGTCTTTGCTATGTAGGCATGACTCGGGCAAAACAAGAGCTTCACTTGACCCACGCTCACCGAAGATCACTTTACGGGATGCCCAACTTCAACATGCCTTCGCGATTCCTGGAGGACATTCCGGCAGACTGCTTGTCGGTCGATGATCGCACCACTAACTCGTACGCACGAGCGGGAATGCCGACACTTCGCCAAGATCGCACCGGAAGCTACCGCACCGAGAATCCGCGTCCGGAGGCCCCTTCCGTCACCCGACCATCCTCCGCCGAATCTGCCTCGGCACCATCGGGATGGAAAGCTCCGTTCTCCACCGGAGACAAGGTCAAGCACCCCAAATTCGGAGTGGGATTGGTCCTGAGCTGCTCTCAGGCAGCAGACGATGCGGAAGTGACCGTCGCTTTTCCCGGCGTCACCGGAATCAAAAAACTTCTGCAAAAGTTTGCCAAACTCGAAAAAGCGTAAAGGGCCATGATTCGCAACCACCCGAGCCACCGCCTTAGAATCAAGCAGCCCGTTGCTGTGCTTGGGCTCTGTGGACTTGCGCTTTTTCTGCACGGTTGCAGTGCCGCGCCTAATCCGATGCCGCTGGACCTGGGCAGAGAGTGGACCTATGCCGTCAGCGCGGGTTTTCAAAAGTTTGTGGAGCCCGTGAGGGTGGTTGGCAGAGTCCCCGTATCCAAGACCGAAGGTTACAAGTTAGAAGGTCCACTCGGAACGTCCCACCTCGCTTATGAGGATGGAAAGCTCATTGCGTCCAAGTTCGCCAACTCCTCATTCGAACCCCCTCTGCCCCTGCTTGATACGCGACTCAAGAACGAATCGAAGCCCAAAAGCTGGGCCTGGACGGGCAGTCTAAGATCGTTTGGTTACGACCGCCCCGCCTCAGCCACCATCTCACAGTCGAAGACGAAGGTGGACTTCGCCGGTGAGTCCATCGATGCCATCCGGACCGACATCCTTATCCGATCGAAATCGGCCCAAATTGAGCTTCGCACCTGGTTTCGACCCGGCTACGGCATTGTTCAGCAAGAGCAAAGAACCAACCGAAACCTTATTGTCGCTCTGCAATTGATCAGCTCGAAAACGGTAACTCCGTCTATGACGAAAAGTGGCCCGCGCTAGGGG
>CAZAVC010000182.1:0-4851 GCA_964488265.1 uncultured Fimbriimonas sp. | reverse complement strand
CGGTTCGCGTACGCTTCGCTCCTAGCCCTACGGGTCTGCTCCACGTAGGGGCTCTTCGAACGGTTCTGTTCGACTACCTTTTCGCTCGAAACAAGGGCGGACAACTCATCCTGCGGATAGAAGACACCGACCGCACCCGATACAACCCAGAGAGCGAGCAAGAGTTTGTAGACACCCTGCGATGGGTGGGCATCGAGTTCGACGAAGGACCCCACATCGGCGGTCCCCACGCCCCGTACCGACAATCCGAGCGCGCCGCCGAGGGTATCTACGCCAAGTGGATCGCCGAGCTAGAGGCGAAAGGACACGCCTACAAAGCGTTCGAGACATCTCAAGAGCTGGAAGAGATGCGCGAGTTCCAGCAGATCAACAAGCAGCCCCTGGGCTACTTTGGCGGCGACTGGCGAGACGCCTCGCCCGAAAAAGTGGAGGCCGCCATTGCCGAAGGCAGGCCGTACGTGATCCGGCAAAGAATGCCCCGCGATAAGAAGATCGTGGTGCAAGACCTCATCCGAGGCCGCATCGAGTTCGATTCCAACACCCTGCCAGACCCGGTTCTGCTAAAGGCAGACGGCATGCCGACCTATCACTTTGCGGCCATGGTGGACGATCATCTCATGGGCATCACCCACGTGCTGCGCGGCGAAGAGTGGATCTCGACCTCGCCGTACCACTGGACCCTTTTCGAGATGTTCGATTGGGAGCCGCCCATCTTTGTTCACTGTCCAGTGATTGTGGGCAAAGACGGCAAAAAGCTTTCTAAGCGTCACGGCGCCACCCGAGTGCTGGACTACATGGCGCAGGGCTACATGAAGGGCGCGCTGAAGAACTTTATTGCGCTCATTGGCTGGGCGCCCGGAGACGATAGAGAAGTTTACGAAGACGAGCAAGAGCTCATTCAGGCGTTCAGCATCGAACGGCTGCAACCGTCGCCCGGTCAGTTCGATATAGAGAAGCTGCGCTGGCTCAACGGTCACCGCATAAGGCTCCTGTCGCCCGAAGAGATTCTTGCCGAGATAGAAGGGTTGCTTGCCGAATCTCACACGCTTCAGTACTGGGAGAACTTTGTAGATGAACCCATGCCGAACCAAAAACCGATCGATGGCAAAGAGGTGCTGGGCAAAATCCAGTTCTTGGTGAAGCGCGCGGGCGAAGACAGAGAATATGTGCTGAAAGCCATTAAAGAAGAGCGAGAGCGCGTGGGCAGCCTGGTGGATTTTGGCGATGCCTGCGAGTTCTTCATCGTCGCCGATGACTCTTTGAATTACGACCCCAAAGCCACCGCCAAGTGGTTCACGGGCCAGGCTCACGTTCCGGCGCTGTTCGACTTCCTCACCGCCTGCTGCGAGAACGGAACCTTTGCCGCAGAAACCCCGGCAGACGAATACGAGAAGGCGATCAAAGACTACTTTGCCTCCACCGGGCTAGAAAAGCTGGGTCCCATCGTTCACCCCACTCGGGTGGCGCTCACGGGCAAAACCGTGGGTCCGGGCTTGTTCGAGCTCATGGCGGTTTTGGGTCCGGAGCGCATCAAGAACCGAGTCGCCCGCGCCCGAACGATGCTCTCTTAACCCGTTGAGCCTCGTAGAACGGAACGAATGTTGAACTTACGAGTTGTCGAAGCCGGAAAAGACGATCTGTCGTTCATAGACGACAGAGGCACCATTCGGCGAGACCCCAACTTAGAGCGAATCGTCTCCGAGATCATCGAAGACGTTCGTTTGCGCGGCGACGCGGCTCTGCTAGAGAGCGCTCGTAAGTTCGATGCCCCGAGCCTTAGCAGTATCGAGGTCACCGCGCAGGAGTTGGAAGAAGCCACTCTGGATCGCAAAGAGTTCGAGGCGCTGCGCTTTGCCCTCCACCGCGTTCGCACCTTTCACCTGCACCAGCTAGAGGTGCTTTTGGACGGCTGGTTCGATGTTTTCGGCAATGCGCCCACCACGCACGGCATGGCAGATGTGCTGGAGCTTCGGCAACCGCGCACCCCAATAGAGGTCCACTGGGCGATCTCTAAACGACCCTCGAACAAGTTCGATCGTCTGCCGCGAGGCACGGAGCTTGGCGTGGGTCAACGCATGCGCAGCATCAACGCCGGGGGCGTTTACGTTCCGGGCGGAAACGCGGCTTACCCCAGTTCGGTTCTGATGAACGCCATTCCCGCCACGGTGGCAATGGTGCCCAGAATCGCGGTCACCACCCCGGCCCGTAGAGATGGAACGCTTCCGACTGCCGTGTTGGTGGCGTTACGAGAGGTGGGCGTGGACAAGGCGTTCAAGGTCGGTGGAGCCGCCGCCATCGCCGCTTTGGCGCTAGGTACCGAATCGGTGCAACGGGTCGATAAGATCGTGGGGCCGGGCAATAAGTTCGTGAACGAGGCGAAGCGTCAACTGTGGGGTTCGGTGGGACTAGATGGTTACGCGGGCTCCAGCGAGGTGTGCGTCTTCTTCGATGGCACGCAGAACGCTCGGTTCGCCGCCGCCGACCTTCTGACTCAGATCGAGCACGCGCCAGACAATGTCGGCTTCTTGGTCGCGGTGGGTTCAGAGTCGTTGCAGGCCGTGCTCGCCGAACTGGAGAGTCAGCTCGCGGGCGCGCCCAGAGAAGCTTCCATGAGAGAAGCCCTGGCCACCGTGGGGTGCGCCATTGTGGTGCCCGACTTTGAAACGGGCTGCGAGGTCTGCAATAGAATCGCCCCCGAACACCTTAGCCTTGCCGTGAAAGATCCAGAGAAGGCTCTGGAGAAGATCGCGAACGCGGGCTGCATTCTGGTGGGCGAATGGACTCCGGAAAGCGCCGGAGACTACGTATTGGGTCCTTCTCATACGCTTCCCACCGCCGGGGCCGCTCGGTGGCAGGCGCCGGTTTCGGTCGCCGAGTTTTTGAAGCTGCAAAGCGTGGTGCAGACGTCGCCGGAGGATATGCGAGAACTCGGCCCGGCGATCGAAGCGTTGGCAATGCTCGAGGGCTTCCCGGCTCACGCCAACGGCGCCACCGTCCGGCTCGATGCGATTCGGGATCGGTAGCGATCTAAGGTTGGACTTTAAGTTTCCCTCAGGATCAAGTTTTGTGAACCCTCGTAAGGTCTGGGCGGCTTCAATGGGCGAACGAAAGGGCACCTGCCTGTGTATCCAGCGTTTGGTGGAGACCAACTGTAATCAGTGGATGGAAGACTGAAATCAATGGTCACCCAGAGGAACTAAGTAGTTGGTAACGGTTCTTTGAGGTGCGTTCGCGGACGCAATACAATGTCAAACGCCAGATTGAGGTAATAGCGGTGAAAAGGATATTTGAAAAGAAAAGAATCCCTGTTACTATATCTTCGAGTTGAATCGTCGCATCACTTTTAGCGCTTTCGCCTTCAGTGGCTTCTCCATGGGACTCCTGCTGACCATGGGCCTCCTATCCGTCACCCATGCCGATGGGATCGGACCGGGTGATACGCCGCCACCCGTTCTAGGTCAAAACTGTTCCTCTGCAGACGCGTGCGGAGCTGCCGGTTGTTTTGACCTGCTCACCACCTCGGTTAGTCGCGCGATGTCAAATAAGAAAGGGTGCCAGAGCGAAACAAGTACGCCCTGCAATCCCATCAGCTGCACGGTCAATTTCTACTATGGCAAGGGCTGTAAGACTTTCAATCGATCACAGTCTACGGAGATGAAGACCTGCGAATGAGTAAAAACGCCCCCAAGATTTGGGTAGTCCTGGGTGTAACAACCCTCCTCGGCGCATTTGTTGGCTTAAGTCTATGGAAGGATCAGCAGCTCTTAACTTGCCCGGATAACCTGCGTGTCCAATTCAAGGCCGCAATGCTCTACGCTGCCGATAATGACGACTCTTTGTACCATCACTTTCCGGCAGGTAAGGATTGTGAGGAAGAAAAGCTCGGATGTGCGGGTTACAACCTCAGGGTGTATCTCTCTGCCCACCAGTCGTATGGGCTTCAACCCAAGCACTTGATTTGCCAGCAGGACCCGCAGCCAAACAATCCGGTCAGAGGGGTTCTTCTGACCCCTTCCAAGATGAGTTATGAACAAGGAGATATGACGTTTTTGGTGAGACAGACAAACGACCAGGGTAAACCCCTGGTTTCCAAGTGGTCGGAAATTTACACAAAAATTCTAGCAGCAAAGTTGGAAAACATTGGGGCGAACATCTTCCTGCAAGATCGTGTTGACCAGGTGAATAACTACAAGACAGCCCACGGAGATAGCGTTAACGCCGTTACCCTAGATGGAGGTCTGATCAATCTTAAGTATCGGGATTCGAACCAAGCAAGACCTATTGTCCAATAAGACACCGTGGTCAGGACCTACCCTTACGATCCGGCGGGAAGAACGAAGACGGTCGTTGGTTCCAACGGAACCACCAACCTAACCTACGACTTCGAAAGTCGCCTTACGCAGGTGTCCGGCGCTCCTGGAACGCACAACTACACCTACAACGGTCTAGACACGCGGGTATCTAAGAACGTTGCCGGACAGACCACCTCGTTCCTGCGAGACGGCGCGTACGTCACCGATCCGGTGATTGCGGACAGCCTCGCCACCTACACGCCCGGTATCTCCGAGCGGCGAGGCGGCACGACTCGTTACACGCACAGCGGGCTCAAGAACACCGGGGCACAATCCACCAACTCCATCGTCGCCACGCGGGTGTACGACGCGTACGGCATGGTCCGCTCATCTAGCGGAACCTGGTCGGGACCGTTTGGATATGCGGGAGATTACGGCTACCAAGAAGACGAAACGGGCTTGCGCCTTTTGGGTCATCGGTATTACGATGCGTCAACAGGAAGGTTCCTCACCCGCGATCCCATCAAGGACGGTCGGAACTGGTACTCGTACTGCGACG
>CAZAVC010000181.1:0-4877 GCA_964488265.1 uncultured Fimbriimonas sp. | reverse complement strand
TGTTGGACAGGCCACGGTAGTCGGCGAATACGACGCCGACTGATTTGGAGTACCACTCCCTCGCTTGCTCGATTGTGCGTTCTTTTTCTGCGGTAGGCATTGGTTCGCACCTAGTTCTGCAAACGAAAGCGGGGGAGCGCAGAAGAGTCCGAGCAAGGCTCGGCGACGCGAACTCGAACAATGGTCCGAAATCGATCGTTCACTCCTCGGCTGGCGTTCCGACGAATCGGAACATTAAGTTTCCACCTGCTGTCTTCAGAGAACACCAGAGTTATACCCCAAACTCCGACGAAGCAATTTTTCACCCCTTTTCCGAATCGTTACGTCACCCAAAACGCGCTGGATGCTAGGCTATGAACGTATGTCTGGCCAGTCGAACATTTCTGCCGCCATCATCGGTGCGGGCTTTATGGGTCCCACCCACATTGAAGCTCTCCGCAGACTCGGAATCCCCATTTTGGGCGTTGCCGATCGCTCTCCGGAAGAGGCCGAAAAGTCTGCCGCACGCTTAGGTTTGCCCAAGGGATACGCGACCGTAGACGACCTCTTGGCCGACCCCAACGTCACCTCTGTGCACATCACCACGCCCAACAGCCTGCACTATTCCCAGGTTTGCAAGGCGATTGAGGCGGGCAAGCACGTTCTTTGCGAGAAGCCCCTGGCGATGACCTCCACCGAGTCCGCCGACCTCGTTGAGCGAGCCGCCAAGAGCGGGCTGGTTTGCGGAGTCAACTACAACATTCGCTTCTATCCCATGGCCATCGAAGCTCGGCAACGCGTGCGATCCGGCGAACTCGGTCGCATTTTTGGTGTTCGAGGCGCTTACGTTCAAGACTGGCTGCTGTACGATACCGACTACAACTGGCGAGTCCTTTCCGCTGAGGGTGGCACCCTTCGAGCCGTTGCTGACATCGGCACCCACTGGCTAGACCTGGTCCACTCCATTACCGGACTCGAAATCACCGAAGTCTGCGCCGAGCTGAACATTGTTCACAAGCACCGCCGCCGACCTTCCGGCGAAGTCCAAACCTTCACCGGCAAAGAGCAGCAGATCGACGAGAACGCCCTTCAGTCCATCCCCATCGAGACCGAAGACCAAGCCGCAATCCTCTTCCGATTCTCCAACGGCGCCATCGGAACGCTGTGGGTATCGCAAACCACGGCGGGTAAAAAGAACACCCTTCAGCTCGAGATCAGCGCGCAAGAAGGAGCCGTTGCTTGGGATAGCGAAGCTCACCCGAACACCCTTTGGATCGGGTCGCGCAAGCAGCCCAACATGGCACTTGCCAAAGACCCAAGCCTGCTTTCCGACGCCGCACGATCGTTCACCGGCTACCCGGGCGGACACCAAGAAGGCTTCCCAGACACCTTCAAGATGTGCTTCAAGTCGTTCTACGACACCATTCGAGGCAACCAACCGCTCAACCCGTTCGCCAGCTTTGAAGACGGTCACCGCGAGCTCTTGCTCTGCGACGCCATCATGAAGAGCGCTCAGCAAGGCGGCTGGGTCAAAGTCGGACAGTAAAACAAAAGAGAGGAAGCGGGGCATCGGCGCCGCTTCCCTCTCCTTCTTCCAGGGGCCAAATTCGTTGAAACGACCTCTGGAAAATTAAGTCGCCACAACGGCGCTCGTTCAACTCTCTGCAAAGCAGAACGGTTTCTATGGATTACACCTATCTTGATCTCGCGAAAATGATCGACCATTCGTTGCTCATGCCAACAATGGCAACGAACGACTTGGTGCAGGGCATTGAGCTTGCCAAGCAGTTCGATTGCGCCAGCGTTTGCATCATGCCCTACGCCCTGGCGATGTGCTCGGAGATGCTGGCAGGGACCACGGTAAAGCCGTCTACCACTATCGGATTCCCGCACGGCGGGCACACCACGGCGGCGAAGGTTTTCGAATCGGAGCAGGCGTTGAAGGATGGCGGTCAGGAGCTAGACATGGTGGTCAATATCAGCAAAGTGCTCTCCGGCGACTGGAGCTACGTTGAGGCGGAAATTTGCGCGGTCTGCGATGTCACCCACGCGGCAGGTCAGAAGTTGAAGGTCATCTTTGAGAACGCCTATCTCAACGACGACCAGAAGATTCGGCTCTGCGAAATCTGCGGCGAGATCGGGGTGGATTGGGTGAAAACCAGCACGGGCTACGCCCCTACCGGTGCGACTTTGGAAGATCTGGCGCTGATGCGCAAGCACTCCCCTGCTCATGTACAGGTGAAGGCGGCGGGCGGCGTTCGAGATCTGGAAACGCTGCTGAAGGTTCGGGCGCTGGGCGTGAGTCGGTGCGGAACGTCGAAATCGGCAGAGCTGCTTAACGCGGCGCGGGTGTCGCTGAGCATGGAGCCAATCGTTGCGACGGCTGTGAACAACAGCGGATACTAGTCGCGTCTTTCCAAGTTCTGGGACCGGGCAGTGGGTGACTTATCTGGTCCCTCGTCCCCCGGGGGGCTCAACGAAGGTTCGGTTTTATGACTAAAAGGGGGAACCACTTAGGGTCTTTGCCGAAGAAAACCGGCCAGGTCGGGTTGATTAGTAGCTCGGCCTATCACTCATAGCGTCCTACATCTACCTAGGAACGCGCAACTGCTCACTTCACGATCAATTCACACTTGAAGTCTGCAATTTCCTCTCCCTGAATAGGAACGCTGCCTTTTCGCGTGCGCCCGACATACTCCAACGATGCTGTATCGTCGCCCATAAGAAAAACTGTTCCTACAGATATCCTCTCGCCCGCTCTTACCTTCTTTGAAGGGCGCTTTGGATAACCCGGGACACAAATCCGGATTTCGATTTCCTCCGACGTTTGATTTGTTACGAATATATCCGTAGCACGATCCCCGATGCAACTAACCTGCATTATGCAAATCGCAAAAAATATGACTAGTGCATTTTTAGTATTCAGCTTTATCTCTCGCACAAGCTTAAGCATCCAACTCCCATAGGTTGTAATCATGGCCAAGTGGTCCCCATCCTTGAAAAACGCCAGCATGTCACACGAGGCATCTGGCCTCCTTATTCAAATGACGTTCTACATTTCTCAAGGACTTCGCTCCAGAATTCTAAAGCTTAACGCTGAGCTTGTTGCGATCATCAATCTTGTTCAATTCATCGCCAACCAGATACACCTCCCGAAACAACTTGCCATCCTCATCAAAGAAGCGGCAAAAGAAAGAATGCCCTCGCAAAACCTTCTCGCTCAGAGTCACCTTAGACTTTGGGAGGATGGCGTTCCGATACCGACCCTTTTCGACTTCTACGGTCAGAATTCGATTGGTCGTGTTTTCAACTTCTAGCCACCTAAGCTGTCCCCCGGTCGGATAGATAATCTCAATCAACCAACATACGAAACCACCGAGCGCTATTGCGATAACAATATTTCGTCTCCACAAAGGAGGTGCTAAGCGGTTGAATCTTATTGTCACAGGAAAATCACTTCCGGCCCGACGCTGCCTCAAGAACTTGATACTACAAGTTAGAGCTTTTATCAAGCAGTTGCCAATGTTTATTTTCAATTAGTTTAGCGATATGTTCGATGCGAGGAAACTGCACGCCCGTACTCGCTTTCACCTGGAAGCCAACCGCAACCAGTTTTTTGAAAAGTCGGCGCCGTATCTTTTCGAGTTGTGCGTTTCTCATCGTCTTACCAACTGCATCGCCACCCCTCGTTCTTCAGATTCCGAATGGTCTCAAAGCACTCAACTCCGGGAGGATCGGCTTTCTCCATATGAGCCAAACAAGCCTAGAGCGCTCCGGTTTCGTAATGGAGACGCCCTTCGACTTCCAACTGACTGAGCCATCCCGAAACGTCCTTTGCCATCTGCTCGTTTGCGGTGTCGATCGCGATCATGTGCGCCGACGAGCGTTCAACCAGAGCACCGAAATCCTCGAGATGTTTCACAAACGATGAGACGAAGGACTGTTCCTCGGTCTGCATCCAGACTCGAAATACAAACCTGCCCGAGCGCTCAACGACCTTTGTGACGCAGTAGCCGGCGTCTGTCTCCACGATATCGCCAAGGGCAAGATTGTAGACAAAGAAGGGGATGCAGCAAATCTCGAACGTGCGTTCGGAGATCTGCCTTGCCCAAAGCTGCTCCTTATCCTCATCAACCGCGGCCATGATGATGAAGTTGGACCGGCTCCGCCATACGGGATCCTCGTGAGTAAAGATGCGCGGGGGTGAAGGGTTATCGGTACTCATTGGCGAACCAGGACTGGATCTGTTTTTACTTAGGAAAACTTGTTTATTGGTCGCAACGCCTCGAATTTCGGACGGCTTGCCCAGCGATTAGCGTTCACAACTGCTTTGCGGTCACTCTTCAAGATGAAGGTCAAGGACCTGTAGATGCTCGATTCGCCCAAGAACGCGTCTTTGTTTAGCGTCGAGCACCTCCCAAGAATCGCTGTCCGGCATGAGTGGCGAATTCCAGTACTCCATGTACTGCCCAAGATCTTTCGTATCGATAGCCGTAATGGAACAATCTGGATCTAATCTGTCGAACGCAAACAGCGGCCACTCGATGTTTGGGTCTATCGTCACTTTCAACGTCGATGACGACTCGCCTCCAGCAATGCCCGTTAACTTTGAGCGCACCTTCGATATCAGGCTTTTCCACAAGCGAAACATCGACCTCAACCCATATTGGGACTATTCACAACTAAGTAGCCCCCGACGATTTCTTCCCCCGCCGACAACGGTCCGAGCAGTACTTCACCTCGTCCCAAACCTTCTCCCACTTCTTCCGCCAAGAAAACGGCCGACCGCAGGTCGCGCAGATCTTTTCCGGCAGGTGCGAGTTGTTTCGAGCCACTTATAGGTCGTACGAGTCGCCGAACTCCGGAATCGCGACCTGCCAACCCAACTCGGCGCGAAT
>CAZAVC010000180.1:0-4879 GCA_964488265.1 uncultured Fimbriimonas sp. | reverse complement strand
TCTCAACACCCGTAGCCGATCGACCGCGGTTCACGTTGCCGAATCCGCCACCCGGGCGAGGCACTGCGACCTGTCGGTCGAGCAATCCGCCTCCGCGCCATCCGAACGGGCCCCAGTTGTAGCCGTAGGCGCTGAGCTTGCGAGCTCCGTAAACGCCGGTTCGAACCGCGTTGTTGTCCGCCTCATCTCGCTCGGAGCTGTAGATCAAGTCGATGGACTTGAAGTAGGGGAAGATCGGCATCCACCACTCGTTGCTGCAGCCTTGGATGTTGGTCGGAGGGGTGCAGTTTGCAGGGTCGTTCGTGCCCCAGATCGACGGGGTTACGTCGTCGTTATCGGAAAGGTACACGTGGAACGAAGTGCCGAGTTGCTTGACGTTGGAAAGCGAAGCCGTCTTCTTTGCCGCGAGCTTGGCCTGAGCGAAAACCGGGAAAAGAATAGCTGCGAGGATGGCGATGATCGCAATCACCACGAGCAGTTCAATAAGCGTAAATGCCTTTTTCATGAGAACCCACAGGGCACTTGCCCTATGTTTTTGAGTTTCTTTGGCAATTGTTAAGGTTTGATTTAAGGAGTGTAAAGATATTGTTAAGAATTTTCAAAAAACGAACACGCCCCTAATCTTTACCGGGGTTCTCGCGTCTATGTAGGGCTCCCATCCATCGGCCATACTCTGAAGGGAATATCCGATATGTCCAGCCCAACAGATTCTCCTTCCGCTGGATCCTCCCTCACCCTTCGCGAAATCGTAGCTCCGGCCGTGCAATCGGTTCTGGCGATGTGGAAGCCCCTTGCGCTGGTGCAGGTGATCGCCCTTAGTCTTGCCGCTGCCTACTATTTGGTTCCTGGTGTGCCTGCCCTCACCCAATCGGCATCCGACTTCAAGGGCAAATCCGGACTCTGGTTCAACATCGTTCTCATCTGGGTGGCGAGCATCGTTGTTCCGGCGCTGGCAAAAGCGGCCACGGGCATCAAGCAAGCCTTTTCCGGCAAAGACCTGGCGTTTCTGATGCTCTACTTTGGGGTGATTGGGGTGTGTCTGGAGTATTGGTATCGACTGGTGAACGGCTGGTTCGGAGAGAACCTCACGTTCGGCGGTCTGCTTCTGAAGGTGCTCCTGGACCAAACCATCTTCTCCGCCGGAATCTCCATGCCCATCGCGACGGTCGCGTTCCTCTGGCAGGAGAAAGGGTTCTCCTGGAAGCAAACCGCTGCCTCATTCAAAACGGGCGAATTCTTTCGGCGCTACGTGAGCACCCTGGCGATGTGCTGGATGTTTTGGCCGATCATCGTGATCGCCATCTTCGCCCTACCGCCCAACTTGCAGTACTTCATGAGCATGCTCTGCCAAGCGGCTTGGAGCCTGCTGATCGTTCACCTTTCTACTAAGGCGCTGCAGAGTGCCGCAAGAGCCCCGCAAGCAGAGTTGGCATGAGCTTCTTTCTCACCCGAATGCGCGGAACGTGGCTCAACTTTGCCACGGTTATCTTGGGGAGTCTCGTCGGCTTGGGACTCGGAAAGGCATTGCCCGATCAGTACATGGCGGTCACGCTTTCTGGTTTGGGATTGGTAACCCTTGCTCTGGGGGTGAAGATGTTCTTAGCCGGGAAAGAAATAGCGTTCATTGCGCTGGGAATTGCCGGCGGAGGGATTTTAGGGACGGCGCTGGGCATCACCCCCCGCCTCGAGTCTTTGGGAGACCTCCTAAAATCGGCTCTTCCCTTCTCTAGTGGATCTTTCACCGAAGGGTTTGTCACCGCGACCGTTCTCTTCTGCGTGGGACCCATGACCCTGCTCGGCTGCATCGACGATGGTCTCACGGGCAAGTCCGAACTGCTACGGGTGAAGAGCATCTTAGACGGATTCGCCGCGATCTTCCTTGCCTCTACGCTGGGTGCAGGGGTGCTGATAAGCGCGTTCGCCGTGTTGCTCTTTCAGGCCGTGATCTCCGCGCTCGCCAATCAGCTCAAAGGACTGAGAGAGAACGAATCTCTTTTGGCAGAGTTCACAGGCACGGGCGGCATCCTCATGATCGCCACGGGTCTGGGATTGTTAAAGATTGTTAAGCTTTCGCCCGCCGATTACCTGCCCGCGCTGGCGTTGGTGCCCACATTTGTTTATCTTGCGGATAAGCGAAAAAACCGATCCGCTGAATCTAATCCCAGTTGAATTGCTGGGATTCGGAATACTGCAATATCCGCACAATAACCCTCTCCCGCGATTTTTATCGGTGCGGTAGACTCTACTCACGAGAGAAGCGTGATCGCCGGTTTGGCGAGGAAGCGCTCCGGTCGTACCTTTATCAACCACGGCAATGGTTTACCGGCCTCTACGATACGAACAGATGATGAAGGCTGCCGAAGCCTACGACGTTCGTGCCCGCCGCATGTTTGGCGGCATGGGTGTATACACCGGCGAGCGAATGTTCGCGTTTCTGATCGGAGAAGAAATCGCTCTCAAACTCGCCCCCGGCGATTACGAATCGGCGATGGAGATTCCCGGCGCCACCGAGATGCGACCCGAGCCAGACGCTGATCCGATGAGGGAATACGTGAAACTCCCTAAAGCCGTGTTAGATAACGCCGAAACCTTTATGGTATGGGTCGAAAAGAGCTGCGAGTACGTTCAAAGACGCGCCTCGCAATCGGCCTGAACCAAAGACGGTTTCTTACGGTGTTTGCCAGGTATCTTCCCCCCATGCCGCTTCGATCTTCCTCATGCCCCAATGTGGGGGTTGTTGAAGGAAGGGCGCACAAGCAAAGGTCGCTTTTAAGCGGAATTCGGCGCGTTCTGTGCTCCGCCACGCTTCTTTCATTGGCGCTCAGCTCGCTTGTTGCCGTTAGTCAAGCATCACCCGGCTCTAAGGCGCTTCAAGACGCCGTTCCGGAAGTAGTAGGAGCCGGATCGCAAGCCCCAGAAGCTCCCAAGGTTCGCAACAAGATTCTGCTGATCCCGCTCGACTCCCGGCCCGCTGCCGGACAGTTCGCGCAGATGATCGCCGCTCAGGCGGGGTCCAAAGTTTTAATGCCTCCGTACGAGGCGCTCGGAAGGTTCACCACCCCCGCCAACGTTCGCAAGATCTTAGATTGGCTGGACCAGCAACCCATGGACGAGGTCGCCTCGATGGTGGTGAGCGCAGACATGATCGCCTACGGCGGTCTCATTGCCTCTCGCGAATACAAGTGCGAAGCCAAAGACGCTCTGAGGCGATTGAGGTTGCTCACCCAGTTTCACGAGAAGCTGCCCAAGCACGTGAAGCTGTACGTTTTTGCCACCACCATGCGGCTCACCCCCACCGCAACTAAGGAAGCGGCCTCTTACCGACTTCAACTGGCGCGGCTGGAAGAGCTTCGAGACAAATATCACCGCGTCGGGCAAAAGTCGGTTTTGCCCTCTATTGAGCGGCTCAAGAAGATCGTTCCGCCCGCGAAGGTGGTGGAGTATCGCAAGATCCGAGCCCGCAACCACGAGGTTCAAAACGGCCTTCTGCGTATGATGCTCAGCAACCGCATCGACTTCTTGGTCATGGGTCAAGACGATGCCAAGCCAGACGGTCCGCACATTGGCGAGAACATCAAGCTCCGCAAACTGGTGGATACGCTGCGCCTCAACGACCGTGTCTACTTCTGCGAAGGCATCGATCAGCACGCCAACATCCTTGTCAGCCGATCCATCCTGGAGCAGGGCGACTGGCGACCCAAGGTTCGCGTGGTCTACAGCGACCCCGAAGGTCCACAGAAGTTTGCCAACTACGAGTCCAAAACCATCTCTGAAAGCCTTGCCGATCAGCTCGCCGCCAGCGGAGCCAAGATGGCGGAAGGCGCCGAAGAGTACGACTATACGCTCTTTCTAAACACCCCCAAGCGCAACCCAGACACCTTCAAAGGCTTTTTGGAGCAGCTGAAGCAAGAAGTGGATCAGGGCTTCCCTGTCGCCGTTGCCGACATCAACTTTGGCCCCGATGGCACCAGCGACCCCGAGTTGTTCGACGTTCTGATGCAGAACGATCGCGCGATGTCTTTGCTCACCTTTGCGGGCTGGAACACCGCCGGCAACACGATGGGCACCGCCATTCCCGCCGCCAACGTGTATCTGTACGCTCGGCGATTTGTGGAAGATCCGCTGCCGCGAGAGGTTGCCAAGCGTGAGTTTCTCCTCCACCGCATGGTGGACGACTACGCGTATCACAAATACACTCGCCCCGCCGCATATAAGAAGATCGACGACGCGAAACAGGGTCGAGACGAGGTTTACGGCGAGCTGTTTAAGAACGTCAACGAGTTTGTGAAAACCGACCTCACGGGTCGCTTGCTGGAGATTTACTACACCCAGTTCAAGGATCGGCCGTTCTTTGCAGGTCCCACTCGGTACCGGTTCACCAACGTGGAAGGCGTCCGGGTGTTTCTGCCCTGGCCGAGGGCGTACGAGACTCGGATCGAGTTCAAGCTGATCGCCGAACCGTATCCCAATCCGGTTCCTGGGCCGAATCCCTAATCGGGCTAGAATCGATTATTAACATCGTTTCGAACCGCCGCAATCTGCTGATCGGAATCGTCGCCCTAGACATGGCGGGGTTCGGCATGGTGGTGGCAGACATCCAGTTCAAGCTGGAGTCTTTCCGACTCCCCGGCTGGCTGATGGGGCTCATCCTCTCTTCGATGTTCCTGGTGCAGATTCCCGCCTCGCAGTTTTGGGGGAAGCTTGCCGACCGCACTCGACCCGCGCACGTGCTGGCGCTTTGCACCCTCCTCTCCTCGTTGAGCATGTTTTGCTACGCCTTCGCTTCGGCTCCGGCTTGGGTGCTGCTGAGTCGAATGCTGGCAGGCCTGGGAGCGGCGAACGTGGCGATTGCCTACTCCATTGCGAGTCGAACCTCGAC
>CAZAVC010000179.1:0-4887 GCA_964488265.1 uncultured Fimbriimonas sp. | reverse complement strand
CTCATCTCAAAAAAGAGGTGGAAGAAGCGGCGGCACTACTTGGCACAACCTTCACTGCCTTTGCGACCCAGGCGCTGGTGGAACGGGCTCGGGAAGTGCGGCTCACGCATTCGGTGACAACGTTAGCAGGTGATGCCGCAAGCGAATTTGCGAGACTGGTGATTGATCCGCCCGAACCCTCGGAATCGCTGCGAACCACTCTTGCCTCACGGAAAATCGAGGTCTGAAAGCGGTGTCCGAGGTTGTCATTGAAACCCTTCAAAATGGGCACGACCGGAACGCTTTTGATTGTGGGAATGACGATCTCAATCGCTACCTGAAACAGTTGGCGGGGCAGCATCAACGCAAAGGCTTCGCCCAGGTGTACGTTGCCGTTCGGGCGGGAGAGCGGGCCGTGCTGGGCTTCGCAACTCTCTCTATGGGAAACGTTGCGCTGGAGGACTTGCCAGAAGATTTGCGGTCCAAACTCCCTCGCCACCCGGTTCCGGTTAGCCACGTTGGACGGCTGGCCGTGGATGTTTCGGTCCAAGGAAAAGGGATTGGATCGCTTCTGTTGGCGCAGTGTGCAAGAGTCACCGTGAAGGCGGCAGATTCGATTGGTGTTTACGCAATGGAGATCGCGGCCAAGGATGATGTCGCCTATGCGTACTATCTCCGGCGGGGTTTCCTGCCGTTGAGTGGGCAGAAAAACACCCTGTACGTCCCTGTGCAAACCCTGAAGAAGGCTCTTGGCTGACCCTGAAACAACAAATGGAGTCCCGTGGGCTTCCACAGGACTCCATTTGTTTAGGCGCGAGACTTAGAAAGACTTGGTCTTTGCCGCCGGGGTGACGGTGACGCCAATGATAACGTCTCCCTTCACGCAGACACCCATGTTGAGCGCCTCGAAGTAGATCCACTCTTCCATGGTTCCGCACTTCACAAAGCTGCGCTTTTGACCCTTGGAGAGGTCCAGGTACTCGTTGAATTGCTTTGTGGTCATTCCAACCAGAATCTTGAACGGCTGCACGCTGGGGTCTCGGGGAGTGATCTGCACGTACGACCCTGACTTGTAGCTGGTCAATCGAAGCGCTTCCGAGGAGGCGATATCCTCGCTACCAAACTCTTCACAAAGAGCGGTGACCTGCCCTGCTTGCCAAACCAGTTCGAAGAGTCCCTTGTACTCGGGATCAAAGAGGATCTTGCGTTCGGGTCGACCCAGATCGGTCACCAGTTCCTCGCCCGTTTGGAAGAGGTTGTACTGCTTACCGTCTACAAACAGACTCATAGCCTTGGTGAGGTAGGCGGGCTTCGGCGACATGGGTCTGGGCTTGAGGCTGAACTTGGTGCACAACTTGTTGTAGTTGGTCTTGACCAGTTCGTACTTCGACCCGTCGGAAGGCGAATTGTTGAGGTAGGTGATCAGCACCGCTTCAACGAGGGTGGCGTCCTTCTTGAACTTGTCAGTCGGCTCGACGGTCCCGATGTTTTGGGCGAGCGCGGCGTTGTAGAGCTTGGAGGCTCTTTGTGCATCAATCATCTTCATCGCCGCTTCCACCGAGTTGCCTTGCAACTGCAGACCGATGCCGATGTTATTGGCGATCGTCAACTTGTCGGCCTCGCTGATGGCGGATCCCATCGCCTTTTGAAGCGTGGCAATACCGTCGGAGATGCTTTGCGGGTTGTGGTCTGGCTCCAAGATTTGGGCAAGACCCGTGAGCGCCTGCATCTTCGCGCTGTCCTTCATGAGGTTTTGGGCCCGAGTGATGCGGATGAGAGCTTCGCGATAATTCGCTCGATCCTTTTCTTCCACGACCAACAGTCGCGATGCCTTGCTGTCCATTCTCATGAACGGACCAAAATCGGGTCGCATCGTTCCTTCCTTCCAGGTCATCGGAAGGTTCTCGTAGTAGTCGACCAGCGCGGCGAGCGCGGAGTTGTATGCGGCTTCCACCAGCTTCGGCTCCATCTCGAGCGCCTTGTCGAACGCCTTCATCGCGCTGCGGAACGTTCGGCAGTCGATGAGTGCCTCGCCGACTTCAAAAGCCATCGTGGACTTCATGACGCGGGGATCGTCTGCCACCTGCGCTGCGCGACGATTCGCATCCGCGTGGTCGCCCAACAGCTTGGCGGCGGCGGGATACTCTTTGTCCAGTTCTCCGAGCATCATCAACATGTCGTACATGTCTTTCTTGGGATAGCCCGCTCGAACCAGGGCAGAGGCGCCCACCACGTCGGCTTCGTACTCGAGTTGTCGGGTGAAGAGAAGGTCGACGTCTTGGACCTTCATGCTCTTAAAAACGTGACCCTTGGCAAGGTGAGCAAGCTCGTGGGCGACAACCGCTCGGATGAGTCGAAGGTCTTCTTTCGCCATCTTCACGAGGCCCGTGAAAACAACCATCTTGCCTTGAACCTTGTCGGTTCGGCCTTCGATTTTGACCGCCGTGGCGTAGGCGTTAACCTCGTCCTTTTCCACCACTTCGCATTGAATCGGATACTCGACCCACTTGTGTTGCGGAAGGTGCACCGAAAGCTCGGTGACCATCTTCTCGAGGTCAGCCTTGGTGAATGCAGCATTGGAAAACGCCGCTGTTGCACACGCGAGAAGAACGGCGAGTGCCTTTGTCGCCCGGATCCCCCTACTCATCTTTGAAATTGTCATATTTGTTTTCGAACCCTTATACGTTTCGGACGATTGAAACCTTGTTAAGAGATTTCGCCGAATGCTTCGTTCATCAAACGTTTCGATGTCGATCTCGTTACGCAAACGCGGTTTTTCCAAGTAATCCGGCTATCTCAACCGGGGTGATCCACGTTCCAAGCGCGGCAAACTCCGATTTTTGCCCGGCATGGTCATAATAGACTCTTAGGAGAAACTTCATGGCGAACCACCATCACCACGACGATCACGAGGCCTTCGATTTTGTCAACGCAGTGCCCGAAGAGACCCGCATGAAGGAAGCATCTTCGACGGGCTCGGTGGCCAAGTTTGCCGGTTTTGCACTTGTCGGAGTGCTCCTTGCTTCTTTGGCATACGGCATTGCCAAGCCCACCCCTTTGCCGGAGATCAAGCACCACGCGGGTGGCCATGAAGAGGGTCATGCAGCAGGTGGAGATCATGCGGGCGGCGATCATGCGGCTGGCGGAGATCATGCCGGAGAAGATCACAAGGACGGCGAGTCTCATGGGAAGCCAGACCCTAACGTGCCCCTCCCAACCCCCACTAGCCCGATGTAATTCAGGCTCCATTTCGCATTAAGTGTGATGAGTCCCTTCCGGATTCCGGAAGGGACTCATTTTCTTTCGATAAAGCCGATAAAATGGGGCATGCCCATTGGTCGGTTCCTCCTGTGCCTTCACTCGCACATGCCTTATGTGCTTAGTCACGGGAAGAGTCCACACGGAACCGATTGGCTACACGAAGCGGCGGTGGAGTGCTACCTCCCTTTGCTCGACGCGCTTGATCGCTTAGAGGCAGAAGGCATCAAGCCTCGTTGGACGATCAACGTCACCCCCATCCTTGCCGAACAGCTTGCCGACCCCACGTTCTGCGACGAGTTTGAGGAGTACTGCAAAGACAAAATCGAATCCGCGAAGTTCGACATGCAGGGTTTTCGAGCCAAGAACGAGATGTGGATGGAAGGGCTTTCCATCTTCTGGATCAAGCGGTTTGAGAAAGCTCTGGACGACTTCCGCAACAAGTGGGATCGAAACATTGTTCAGGGCTTCCGGCACTTTCAAGATACGGGCGCCATCGAGATCATCACCTGCGGAGCCACCCACGGATACCAACCCCTGTTGGGTACGGACGAATCTTGCCGGGCTCAGGTGAAGCTGGCGACCCAAAACTACGAGAAGCACTTTGGCAAAAAGCCGCGCGGCATTTGGCTTCCGGAGTGCGCTTATCGACCCCGCTACGACTGGAAATCTCCTGTTGCCGATAACGAAGTTGCCTGGCAGCGAATGGGTACCGAAGAGATTCTGAAAGACAACGGAATTGAATACTTCTTCGTGGACTCTCACATGATTCGCGGAGGGGCCCCGTTGGGCACCTACGGCGCGAAGTTTCCTCAGCTCGCGGAGATGTTTGCTCGAAGTAGCAAGTACTTCACCCCGCCCGCCGAGTTCCGAAGCGAGTACGAGCACTACATGCTTCCGAACGGCGTCACGTGCTTTGCAAGAGACCCTCAGACCACGGTGAAAGTCTGGTCGGGCGAAGTGGGCTATCCTGGCGACCCCGCCTATCTGGAGTTCCACAAACAGCTTTATCCGGGTCGACACCGGTACTGGCGCATCAGCGAGAACAAGGCTGATCTGGGTGCCAAGCAGCCGTACGATCCGTACAAGGCGTTCGAATCCATTGTCAACCACGCCAAAGACCTTGTGGACGTCCTGAAGGAAACCCTTGCCCATTACAAGGGCTTGGCTAACCGCACCGGAACCCTGGTGGCAATGTACGATACCGAGCTTTTTGGTCACTGGTGGTTCGAGGGTCCGGAGTTTCTGTACCAACTGGCACGCAACTTCCACCTAGACGGAGAGATCGAGATGGTCTCGGGTGGAGACGTTCTGGACACAGACCCCGCTCAGCACGTGATCACCCTTCCCGAAGGCTCTTGGGGAGAAGGCGGCTACCACTACATTTGGCTTAACGAGGACAACGCTTGGACCTGGAAGCGACTCTACGATGTTCAGCGCAAGTTGCGACAAATGGCGCGAGACTATGCCAACGGTCCGGCGGATCGCATTGTGAAACAGGCGGCTAGAGAGATGCTTCTTGCCGAAGCATCGGACTGGCAGTTCCTGATCAGTACCTGGGCGGCGCGAGACTATTCAGAGATTCGGTTTGCGGATCACTGCGATCGGTTTGAACGACTGGCAGGTATCGCCGACCGTGTTCACGCCGGG
>CAZAVC010000178.1:0-5002 GCA_964488265.1 uncultured Fimbriimonas sp. | reverse complement strand
CACTCCTTTGCTTTCGAGTCGTTCGATGCCACCCTCCATTTTGGGGTTCGGGTCGCGAACAGAGACGACGACTCGGCTCACCCTTGCCGCTAGGAGGGCATCTACGCATGGAGGCGTGCGTCCGTGAGAATTGCACGGTTCCAGCGTGACGTAAGCGGTTCCGCCTGCGGCTAGATCTCCGGCCCGGGCGAGGGCGTTAACCTCTGCGTGGGGTCCACCCGCATATTCGTGAAAACCTTCCCCGATGATTTCTCCCTCTTTCGAGACGATCACGCACCCCACGTGAGGATTCGGCGCAGGAAATCCCCCGGCGGCCAGTTCAATGGCACGGCGCATGAAAGATGTGTCGGTCTCAGAGAAACTCAACTCGGCTCCCCTGTGCCTTTGGACGGCTCAGCTCGATCTTGGGGTTTCGCCTTCACCGCGCCAAGAACGAGGTGCTCAAGGTTTTCGGTGGCTGCGCGGCGATACTCTTCGCGCGATCGACGCACTTCCAGCAAACTCGCCACGCCAGACCCCACGATTCCAAGGAGAATCAGGCCAATGAACGTACTTGAGCGAGAAACATAAGCCTTGAGCTCTTGTTTCGAAGCGGTTTTTGGGGGAGCCTTCCCTACCCACCGCGCTCCGACTGCGAAGGTGAGCAGCGTGAACACTACCAAACTGATGGTGAGTATTCGAAGCTTCATGAATGCCTATACGGACTTACCGATGGGAAAGGCGGAGAGAATCTTTTGAACGCCCATTTCGAGAGTTGGCTCTTTCAGTAGGTAGCTACCAACAACGAACACGTTCGCGCCCGCTTCGATGACGCTCCCGATTGTCGTCGGATCAATCCCTCCATCCACCTCGATATCGATCTCTGGGTACACGTCGCGGATCTCCCTGATCTTGTCGAGAGTCGATTCGATGAACTTCTGACCGCCCCAACCAGGATTAACGGTCATCACGAGGGCTAGGTCACAGTCAGCAAGGACGGGTTCAATGGCGGAAACGGGCGTTCCGGGATTGATGGCAATACCCGCCTGAACTCCCATGCCCTTGAGCTGCTGGATGAGCCGATGGGAATGGGCGGTTGCCTCGGCGTGAAAGATGATTCGACCCACGCCCGCCTCAACAAACGCCTTGAACTGGGCGTTCGGGTCGAGGGTCATGAGGTGCGCTTCCATGGGGGCATCCGTATGAAGTCGCAAAGATTTGGCGATCGCGTCTCCGAAGGTGATGGGCGGCACAAATTGTCCATCCATGACGTCCAGGTGGACCCAACCTGCTCCGGCTCTGACCATCTGTGGAACAACCGTCGAGAGCGAAGTCAGGTCAAAGCTGAGGATGGAAGGAGCTAACGAGTAGGTCATTGGGGTTGATAGTTCGGTTCGATCTCCTTCTCGAACACGAATTCCTCATCGTAATAGACTCGGCAGGTTACCTTTTCACCGAAGCCTACAAAGCGGAGCGGAATCTTCTCTCCCGGGCCCCGGCGCTCATCGAAGATGGTGCGTGGATCCTTTTCGTCCAGAACCATGATCTTGACTCGAACGTTCTTTGTGGTGCCATCGACTTGGAAGACGGGCGCGTAGGCAAACGCCTTCGGACCTTCGGAACTTTCGCCAGGCAGTAATTCGTTGCCTGCTCCTGGGGGAGCCGCGATCCAAAGCCGCACTTGAACCGCTCGATCGATTCTCTTGGTCGCTTCCGGCAGCTGCTTGACAATGGAACCCGGAGGATTGACGTTGTCGATGGCTCGAACCGGGCTATCCGAGAGGGTGATGTTCAGCCGACTCAGGACGATACGCGCTTGATCCATGGTGAGGCCCTTTAGATTGGGCATAGTGACGATTCTCGGCCCCGTACTGAGCACCAAGCCCACGTTGCCGCCTTCTCGCACTTCCTCCCCGGCATCTGGCAGAGAACGAACGATTTTTTCAATTTCGACTTTGTCGTTTGGCTCTTTGCTGAGAATGCGCACTTGGAAGCCGAGTTTCTTCCCTGTCGTCTTCGCCTCTTCGTACGACTGGTTGGTGAAAGATGGGACTTCGACGAGTCGGGGTTTTTGGATGGTGTATAGCCACCATGCCATGACCGCACCCACGCCGGCAACGACCATGAAGAGGGCGAACCCCAAGAACCAAACGGGCACATCTCGTTCCTTTGTTCGGCGCTTGCGATCCTCCTTGGCGTCTCGGATGGCAGACATCTTCGGCGCTACGTCCTTTGGCGCTTGATCCTGGCCTTTGAGTCGCTTAGAAACCGGCTTGGGTTCCGGAGCGGGTGGAGCCGGGGTGCCTTTGGGTGCGTCGCCTTTGGTGGGGATCGATCGCCCAAAACGAAGGGCGTCTTCCATTTTTCGGAGCTCTGCCAAGCAGTCTTCGGATGTCACGGGCCGCTCCGAGGGCTTCTTCGCGAGGAGAGTTTGGATCAGCTTATCTACCCCCGCGGGCACCGAAGGATTCAGCCCTCTTGCGCTTGGAACGGGCGAGTGGGTGTGCTTTTGGATGGTTGCAATGGGCGTTTCCCCCTGGTAGGGCAACCTTCCGGTGAGAAGTTGGAAGAGGATGACACCGAGGCTGTACAGATCGGACTGCACCGAAGGAGCAGCTCCTGCACCAACTTCGGGCGCGAGATAAGGCGCCATCTGTGGCAGTACCGCCAGTCCCGCGCGATCGCTGGTGGCATAGGTGCGCCACACTCCCGCGAGTTGGAGCTTTGCTCCACCTTCATGGGTGGCGACGACGTTGTGCGCGCCGACATCGCCGTGGACAAGGCCACTTCGGTGAAGATGCACAAGACCTTCGCAAACCGCAACCGCCGTGGAAAGGGCAACCGCTACGGAGAACGGGGCAAATCTTTTGATGCGTTCTTGGAGCAACGACCCTTTTGGAAGTTCGCCGATGAGAGCGTGGGTGCCGTCCGATTCGATGAGCTCGTCGACGCGCTCGATATACGGGCTATTCTCGGCGAGAGGCGCGATCTGCTTGGCCAGAGCGGAGATGAAGGGACCTTGACTGTTGAAGGGCTCCTTGATCAGGCGAATGCCATAGACTCGTCCGGTGAGGCGATCCTTCGCCGCGTAAAAATCGAAGATCGGTCCATCTGCAATGGAGGCGGTGAGTTCGTAGCGGACGGCGATGGTTCTTCCGACCAAGCTATTCCTCCTCTACTGGGACTTCAACAACGGCTCGAAACTGAGCGGGCCCGGAACCCATCCGCCCGGCGCCTACAGCGATGGATTCATGTTCGGCGGGGGGTTCTTCGTCTATCTCGGTCTTCTTTTCCGGTAGAGCCGCCAAGACAATGATGCCCAGAGTCAGCATCAAGAACAGGGTGGTGGTAGCGGGAGTTACAATGCCTTGATAGTAAGCAGGACCCTTTCCTTGAAGGGTCAAGTAGGCACATCCCACGAAGCCAAGCGTGAGAACGGTGGAGACTATTACGGCGAATAGTGTTCGAATTCGTTCCACAGTTGCGTTAATACCTCTTTTATGAGCGATTCAGATACGGAATGGACCAGACCACTTTCGCCAGGTTGAAAGACGAGCGCCATGTGGATCCCCGCATTATCCGCCTTTTTATCTAGCCGCATTGCATGGACAAGCGATTCTTCCGACAGGGAGCCTTTGAGCGAACTCGGGAGTCGGGTTGGAAGACCCACCCTTGAGAGGCTGGATTCCACGCTCTTTGCCAACCCGGATTGAGCGCGACCAAGCTTCTCGGCAATTATGGCCTCGGCTACCATTCCGATGGAAATGGCCTCTCCGTGAGTGAAAACTTCGTATTGGGTGACCTGCTCGATAGCGTGCCCAACGGTGTGCCCAAAGTTGAGTTTTGCCCTTCTGCCGAGCGTTTCAAACTCGTCTGCCTCCACCACCTCACGCTTTAGGTCCACGCATCGCTCGATGACTTGTGCGAGTTCGGGATGTGCCGTCGTGAGGTCTGTATTGTTCAGCTTGGCAAGCAGAGCTCCGTCTAAGATCCAGCCGTATTTGATCACCTCGGCCATGCCGGATCGGAACTCGCGTTCCGGGAGGGTGGTGAGAATGGTTGGATCGATCCACACTTCGCTAGGGGGGTAGAACGCTCCAACAAGATTTTTGCCTTCCGGAAGGTCGATAGCGACCTTTCCTCCGACACTACTATCCACCTGAGCGAGGAGGGTCGTTGGTACCTGGATGAACGGGACCCCTCTTAGAAAAGAGGCGGCAGCATAGCCAACGAGGTCTCCGACAACTCCCCCGCCTACCGCGACGATCTTGGTCTTTCGGTTCACTCGCCTGGCCGCAAGTTGCGACCAAACCTTCGCGAGTTCACCAAGGTTTTTGCTCGCTTCCCCCGGTGTGAGGGTGATCCACTCCGACGTGTCAAAGCCTCTGTTTTGGAAGACCGAAGCAACGTTTGTATCGGAGACGACCACGTGGCTTTCCTTCGGGGTTTGGAAACCCTCGAAGTGGATTTGGTACGAACCATTTCGATGATTGACGATCAAGATGCCGACTCCTGAGTGAGAAGTTTCAGTAAGAAATCAGCGGCGTCCTCCACTTCCATCGAATCGACATCCACGATGTGGTCCGACTGGGCGTAGATGGGCTCTCGAGAGGCGAGGATTTCATCAAAGGTCTCTTCCCAGTCTTCACGATCTAGAAGAGGGCGTTTTTTCTTGCTGGCTTGGAGCCTTGCTTTGATGTTTGCCGCGGACGACTTGAGATAAATAGTGGTGCCGAGCGCTTTAAGAAGGGTTCGATTCTCCTCGCGAAGAATCACTCCGCCGCCCGTCGAGACGACGTTTGCCCCGGATGTCAGCGACCGGATAACGGAGGTCTCGTGGTCTCTAAACGCAGCTTCACCGTAGAGCGAGAAGATTTGCGGAATGGGTCGACCCAGACGAGCTTGGATCATCCGATCCGTGTCCAAGAAGTCTCGATTGGAAAGTTCAGCCAGACGTCTACCGACGGACGTTTTTCCGGCTCCCATCATTCCAACCAATATCCACGACTGCGACATAAAAAAG
>CAZAVC010000177.1:0-5003 GCA_964488265.1 uncultured Fimbriimonas sp. | reverse complement strand
CCACCATGCCCGCTGGGTTTTGAATGCTCACGAGCTTCTTGCCGATGAGGTCCTTAGCGAACGCGGAGGCCTCGTTAGCATCGGTGAAGAGTTTGACTCCTCCCGCTTTGCCTCGGCCACCCATTAGAACCTGAGCCTTTACGACGACATTGCCGCCCAATCTCTCGGCGATAGCCTTTACTTCGGAGGGATCCGAGGTGACATCACCATCTGCGACCGGCACGCCGAATCGCGAGAGAAGGTCCTTCGATTGATACTCGTGGAGCTTCATGAACGAAAAAGAGGGTACCCGCTGACGGGCACCCTCTTTATGGGTTCTTTCTTGCTTAACGGTTTTAGTTGACCGCCGCGCCTTCTAGCACAATCTCATCGAACGAAGCCGTGTACGGCGATCGCGCGATTCGCTGCGGAAGGATGGACCGGATAACGACGGTCACGTTGTTCAACGAGTCCGCGTAAGGGCTCATGTCCGTTGGTAGACCCACCATTTGAGTCGAACCGTTAAGGATTGTAGAACCAATCCGATCGAGTCGATTCGTCGTATGGTTTCGAAGATAGACAAGAACCGTCGTCGTGTTGAGCGACGTGGTGCTTCCGGTGATTCGGACATTTCCGCCGATCACGGTAGAAGCCGGCTCAAGAAGCGGAATCCGTGCTTGAACGGAAGCTACTTGACCCACGCCCCGAGTACTGACGCTACCAACCGTGAAGGCCGAGCCGTCGGCGGCTCCCACGGAAGGAGCAAAGGTCGTTCCGTCGACGAATCCGGAAGGCGCGGTTCCTTCAGCGGTGCCGTTCACAAAGACCGAAATGCTGTCGGGCGCATCTTCGAAGGCTATCGGAGGCTTAAGAGCATCCAGCGCTCGGTTGGCATTGATTCGGCCATGGACAAACCACGGCTGACCCGTTGCCGGGTTGTTCCCAACCACAGGGTCGGTCGAGGTCTCAAGCGCTCTTCGGACGTCTGCGTTGGTCGATTGTGGCGAGAACGAGAACAAAAGTCCAGCTACGCCTGCAGTCAGAGGAGTAGACATGGAGGTTCCGTCGTAGACATCGTAAGCCGCGGTGCCCCCTGCGACTGTCGAGAGAATGCTGGATCCAGGTGCTCCTACGTCAACCCATGTACCGTGCTGGGAGAAGTCAGACTTGCGGTCCTGTTGGTTCGTAGAACCGACGCAGAGAACTCGTTCGATAGCTCCTGGATAGTTGAAGCGATCCGAACCATTGTTGCCTGCAGATGCTACAAGGAGAACGCCTTTCGCCCAAGCGTAGTTCACAGCATCTTCTTCTGTTTGGCTCAAGAACGGGGAGCCGTAGCTCATGTTCACGACTTTGCATCCCTGATCTGCCGCATAGATGATTGCAGCAGCGCTTACGTCTGCAGTTGCATTCGGGAAGATTTTGAGCGGAAGTAGGCGAACGCCCCATCCGGCGCCGGCAATGCCTAACGAGTTGTTCGTAGTCGCACCTGCGATACCGCCAACGTGGGAACCGTGACCATCGAGGTCTGTCGGATCGTTGTCATTATCAGAGAAATCTCGCCCACCTGGTGCAATGACGTCTTTCAGGTCTTCGTGCGTGAGGTTCATTCCCGAGTCGATGATGCCGATTCGGACGGTCGCCGAGCCCAGCGTTCGCGCCCATGCTAGCGGTAGTTCCACTCTCGGAATCGCGTATTGTTCCGCCAGCCGGGTGTCGTTAGGATTTCGCTGGTTCAGAGTCCGCTTATAGTTTGGCTCGGCGTAGGCAAACTGTCCGCCGCGATTCACAGCGCGAATCGCTCGCTCGACCGTCATGCCAGGTAGAAGTCGTACACGCGCCACATTTAAGTTCGGGATCGTGGCAACCACCCGACCCGGTAATGCGAGACGGCTGATTGTGCTGGAACGACCCGCACGATACTTCACCAAGATCTCGTTGGCAACGTAGTCCCGACCAGGGACTCCCAACACATTGGCGCTCGATGCTCCGACTACGGATGCAAGGAGCACGAAGGATGTCGCAATTCTCTTCATGATAATTTCAGTCACCTGCCGAGGTGTCGCGCAGACGTGGTCCACAAAGGTGAACGCACGGAAAATCGTACGCGCCAAACACCGCTGATTCTATCACTAGACGACGTTCGCGTGTGGAAAGTTTTAGGCAAACGAATACATCGCGTCGAGTTTGCGAAAGTTTTGCTAATTGCTCCGTTCCTGTCACTAAGACAAGGAACGGAGCAAAGGGGCTCTTACTGGACGCTTGCGCCTTCGATCTTGAGCAGATCAAAGTGAGCCGCGTATGGGCTGCGCGCAAGGCGAGAGGGAAGGATTGAACGAACAACGACAGTTGCTCGATTCTGGGTATCAACGTAAGCGCCGAAGTTCTTCGGCAGTGCGATCAGTTGCTCGTTTCCGTTCAACACGGTCGATCCGATGCGATCGTACCGATTCGTTTCGTGGTTGAGCATGTAAACGATTACGCTCGTCGTGTTGAGAGAAGTGGTCGATCCTTGAAGTCGGATATTGCCCGATACAATCGTGCTTCCCGGCTCAAGAAGTGGAACTCGAGCTGCCATTGAAGCGATTTGCCCAATCCCTTTAACGCTCACGCTTCCCACCGTGAACTTGCTGTTATCCGAATCTGCCAGTGCCGATGCAAAGGTCGCTCCGCTGACAAATCCGCCAGGAGCGGTTCCCTCGGCTGATCCGTTGGTAAAGACGGTGACCCAATCGGGAACGTCTTCGAACGCGATGGGTGGTCGAAGGCTGTCCAGGGCTCGATCCACGTTGATTCGGCCGTTGGCGAACCACGGCTGACCCGTTCCCGGGTTGATTCCAACCACCGAATCGGTGGAGATTTCAAGGGCTCGTCGAATGTCGGCGTTGGTGGAAGTTGGCGACCAGGACGCTAGAATCGCAGCGGCACCGGCAACCACGGGCGTTGCCATAGACGTTCCGCTGCTGAACTGGTAGGCGGTCGGGCTGCCGAAGTAGGTCGACATGATGTTGGACCCCGGCGCGGCAACGTCTACCCACTGACCCCAGTTCGAGAAGTCGCTCTTCCTATCCTGTTGTTGGGTAGATCCAACCGCGATGACGTTGGGGAACGCTCCCGGATAGAACATGTTGGTGATGTTGTCGTTGGCGGCTCCACCAACAAGTACAACTCCCTTCGACCATGCGTAATTGACTGCTGCTTCTTCGGTTGCGCTCTTGCCATACGAACCGTAGCTCATCGAGATAACTCGGCAGCCTTGGTCGGCCGCGTAAACAAGTGCGGCGGCGGAAACAGAGTCCGTCGCGTTCGGGAAAATCTTTAGCGGCAGAATTCGAATGCCGTAACCGACACCCGCTACACCCAAGCCGTTGTTGGTTGCTGCGCCCGCAATTCCAGCGCAGTGCGAACCGTGGCCTTGGTAGTCGCTGGCATCGTTATCGTTGTCAGAGAAGTCTCGTCCTCCCGCTGCAATAACAGGCTTCAGGTCCTCGTGCTCAAGATTGACGCCCGTATCGACAACGGCGACCTTCACGGTTGCGGAACCAAGGACTCGCGCCCATGCCTGTTCCATCGCGATCTTCGGTAGGAAGTATTGCTCCGCGTAGCGAGGGTCGTTCGGGCGAATTTGAATGAGTTGCTTCTTGAAATTTGGTTCGGCGTACTCAAACTGACCGCCGCGGTTGACGGAGCGGATCGCGCGATCGACGCTCATGCCGGGCAGCAGCCGCACGCGGGCGACGTTCAAAGACGGAATGGTTTCTACAACTCGGCCGGGTAGCGCTAGTCGGCTAATCGTGCCGGAGCGTCCCGGCCGGTATTTAACGAGAATCTCATTCGCAACATAGTCGCGTCCGGGAATCCCGAACTCTGAGGCAAAACCTACGCACGCAATTCCAAGGAGTAACGCGCTTGCACCAATTTTCAACGTAAACATGAATCGATCCTCGGTCGCAATCCGTGCGCCCGGTCAAGCTTCTATAAGAAGCCTTAGTCCATATTCTAGCAATTCAAAACTCGTTTGTCTATCGAACTGATCAGCTTGGGTTTGCAATAAAGGCCCCGCCTCGGCAGGCCTTTAGATAATTCAGTCCAAAAACCTGTCCGGTCGTCTCCAGATCCCCACAATAAACCGGGTCGTGCCATCCCTCAATGTCAATGGCACCCTGCCACTTGTTTTGCCTCAAGATCGAAATGAGATCGGTCCAATTCGTATCACCAAAGCCGGGAGTTCGGTGATGAACCCATGGCAGTCCGCTCCGGAGTCCTTGGGTTCGAAGGGTGTCGTGATCCACCGAGGCGTCCTTTCCGTGAATGTGATAGACCCTTGAGATCACTTTGCGAAGTTGGGGAAGCGGGTCGATTCCGGAAACCATTTGGTGACAGGGTTCCCACTCCAAGCCGATCGCTTCGCTATCAACGGCATTGAACATCATTTCCCACGCACGAGGCGAGTGCGCGATGTTCCACTTTGGTGCCGCCCATGTGCCCCCCATGTCACAGTTCTCGAAAGCGATCTTGACGCCGTTCGCCTCTGCAACCTTCGCAAGCTCACCGAACACCTCCACATACTTCGGAATCGACTCGTCCACCGGTCTGTCCTCAAGCGCACCTGCAAACCCACAGACGACGTTGCAACCGAAGAGGTGAGCGTTTTCAATAAGGACTTTCCAATCCTTCGCGGTTTGCTCGTCTTGCAGCGGGTTGCCATAGATGCCAACCGAGCTGACAATCGCTTTCCCTTCAATCGCAGAAAGGGACTCCTGCGCAGACTTTGCCAATTCCAAATCCTTTAGGTAAGCCCAGGCCGTTAGCTCAAAGCTTTCAAATCCGTGCGCCACCATTTGCGAAAGGTAGCTTGGTCCCAAATTGAATCCGGCAAGAGTTCCAAGGCGAATGTCTTGGTGCTGGGTGCGGTCAACGACGGTGCTCATGGGTGGGACCATATCCAAGTCGACTTCGATCGTTCAGTAGGTTGAGAAAACAAACCTCACAACTTGCTCAAGAATCCCAAACGGATGCCGATA
>CAZAVC010000176.1:3918-5066 GCA_964488265.1 uncultured Fimbriimonas sp. | reverse complement strand
GCCAGTTCTTGACCTTGCTCCGGTGCAAGAGGAATCATCTGCGCGGCGGAGCGGATTCCGGTCAACGGGTTGCGGATTTCGTGGGCGATGGCGGCCGTCATTTGTCCAATCTCGGCGAGACGCTTGAGTCGGTTGATCTCCGCAAGCGACTGGACCGTGCTGGAAACATCCTCAATAGCGAGCGTGACGGCTCCATCCGGCATTGGGGCGGCGACGATCGACCAAGTGGTCTCGCCATCTTCTGTGGCGGCCTTTAATCGACAAGGTTGACCCCCAAATGCCTTTTCGACCGCTGCGGAGAGCGGTTGCCAGAGTCCGATGCCAAGGGCATCCGGCATGGAGGACCATTCGAGATCGCCCAGAAGTTTCTCTGCTTCAAAATTTCGATTTCGGATTCCCTCGCGGTTGATGAGGAAGATGGGAATCCCGACGCACTCGAAAACAGCTTTCAACTGATCGTGAGCCTCTCGTAGCTCGTGGAGAAGCCTGAAGTTAGAGATCGCTAAGGCGACCTGCGCACCTAAAGCTTTGGCGTAGTCAAGGTCTTTCGAAGAGAATGTCGTCTCCGATTCAGACCGTGTCACATTGAGAACGCCATGCGAATGCGACCCAACCGTGAGCGGAATAACTAGCGCGCTTCCGACATTCTCGCGTCTGCGAACGTTTCCTGCGGCGAGCAGAGCATGATCGCTTGGATCCACAACCAGTAGCGGTGTGTCGTACTGAATCGCTTTTCCGGCAATTCCCTCGCCCGCCGAGATGATCGTGTTCTCTCGCGGCCCATTGCTTCCAAACACGGATGAGAGTCGGTAGACCTCGGTTTCGCCATCACGAAGGAAAATGCTTGCTCCCGATGCCCGAAAAATGGCGGCGGATCGTTGCGTGATGGCGTGCAGGTAGGCATCAATGCCACCCGAATCAGCGACAGAGATATCGAATAGGGACCAAAACTCCCTCCCAGATTCGCTGGATTCCCCGCTTCCCACGTTCCTATTGTCGGAACTCGTGGTGCGCATCCTCAGGAAAGAGAGGAGCAGGAAGCTTGAAGAAGATTAAAAGAAAGTGGAGGCCCCGACAGGAATCGAACCCGCAACCATCGCTTTACAAAAGCGCCGCTCTACCGTTGAGCCACGAGGCCAAAAAAAGCC
>CAZAVC010000176.1:0-3818 GCA_964488265.1 uncultured Fimbriimonas sp. | reverse complement strand
AAAGCCTGAGCCTTAGCCGTTCTTCTTTCGTCGCGTTCGGGTTTTGACAAGGCGAGCCTTGCCGTCTACCACGATAAGCTTGTGACCTGCCGGGATCTCGCTGAGAAGCTTTTGGAGCTCGGGGCTGATTGCGGTCTCGGAGTTCTTGCGAGGGCGACCTCGTCGCTTCGTGACGTTCAGGGCTTCGAATGCTGCATCCGCATCGGCATCCTTATCCATTGCGGTTAGACCCTTGCCGTTCACTTCGTAAAGCTCGGAAGAAGCGCCAAAGGAAAGAAACATGTACTTGCCGTCGCAAAGCATTCGTGCGGCAACTGGAAGAACGAACTTCTTAACGCCGAAACGAACGGTGAGAAGCCCTTCTTTCTCTTGGGCTTTGAACTTCAGGGAGTTCTTGACGGTCTGAACGGTTTTGCTCATTGCTTCTATTCTTACGAAAATGGAAGACAAAAATCAAGCAGTAATCAAAATGTTATCGATTAACCGTGTGTTGCCAAGATAGCCGGCAAATACAATTGCACCGTTTCCTTTGTTAGTTCTAGTCGCATGAAAAGTGCCACGGTCAATCCATTCCAGATATTGCACTTTAAATCCGACCCCTTCCAGAATCGATACCTCTTCTTGGATTGCCTCTTCCGCATTGCGATCGTCCAAAACGGCGAGCCGACACTTCTGGAGCGATTGATAAATTTGCGCGGAAACATTTCGCTCTTCATCAGATAAATAAACATTGCGGCTGCTTCTTGCCAAACCCGAGTCTTCGCGAAGCGTGGGTTCGAACGCCAATTCCACCCTAAGGTTGAGATCGTTGACCAACTTCTGAATCACCGCGCATTGCTGCAAATCCTTAAGACCAAAAACCGCTACGTCTGGCCTTAGGATGCCAAAAAGTTTGGCGACGACGGTTGCAACTCCATCGAAGTGTCCGGGCCGAAGCTTCCCTTCGAACTCCTCCGTAACCAGGGGCACTTGCACCTTAGCCGGAGAAGGAGAGTACATCTCTTCCACACTCGGCGCAAAAACAAAATCGACACCTTCTCCCTCACACAGCGCTAAATCACGCTCCAATGGCCGGGGATACCGCAGATAATCCTCATTCGGCCCGAACTGGGTTGGGTTGACAAAAATCGAGACCGCCACCTCGTGGCCGAGTTCTTTAGCCCGCCGAACAAGAGACAAATGACCCTCGTGGAGAGCTCCCATTGTCGGAACGAGGGCTCGCCGGACGGTTGGGAGTGGCACCTGAGCAATTGAGGTGAAGACTTTCAAAAAGTATTCTCCGGTTGCGGAAATTCACCGGAGCGAACCTCCTCTGCGTAAGAGGCTAGCCCTTTTACCATTTGCTCACGTCCGTTCACGTACAGCTTGGCGTGCTTATGCACTTTCTCGCTAAGGCCCATGATGTCATGGAAAACTTGAATCTGGCCGGAACAACCGCTACCCGCGCCAATGCCAATGGTAGGAATTTCGAGTTCGTGCGTTATCGATGCTGCAAGTTCTCCGGGAATCAGTTCCAAGACCACGGCAAAAGCGCCCGCATTCATTACAACTTTAGCGTCCTGTAAGACACGAGTCGCTTGATCTCCTCTTCCTTGAACGCGGAAGCCGCCAAACGAATGGACCGATTGGGGAGTCATTCCTACGTGGCCCATAACCGGGATACCTGCCCGAACGATGTGTTCGATGGCTTCTGAATAAGGCCCCTCTAATTTCACCGCTTCTGCCCCGGCTTTCATCAAGGCAATACTCGATTCAAGAGCTTGTTCTTTGCTTACTTCATAAGTACCAAAGGGCAAATCGGCAACAAGTAGCGCCTTTTCCACACCCCGGCGAACGGCACGGACATGATGAAGCATTTCATCGAGGGTAACGGGGACTGTGGTGGAATACCCTAGCACGGTATTGCCGACAGAATCGCCAACAAGGATGACGTCTACACCCGCCTGGTCACAGAGGGCGCCACTCAAGACGTCGTACGCAGTAACGCAAACGATCGGAATTCCCTCTAATCGCTTCGTACGCAAAGAGGGAGCAGTGACCTTGGCTAGCATCGGAGCGAAGTCTACCGAAGGCGAGGCAAAATCACCTTCGGTAGGGGTTTAGACTCGAATTAGAATTGCGCCAAAGCCTCGATCACTTCGGCGGCATGACCCTGAGGCTTCACTTTCGAAAACACCTTGCGAACCACTCCGTTCTCGTCTAGAAGAAAAGTGGAGCGCTCAACTCCCATGTACTTCTTGCCGTACATGGACTTTTCCACCCAAATGCCGCACGCTTCGATAAGCGCCTTTTCCTCATCGGCGAGCAGCGTGAAGGAGAGGTTGTATTTGTCAGCAAACTTGCGGTGCGACTTCACTCCGTCGGGACTCACGCCAATCACCTGAGCGCCCGGAATATCGCTCAAACGCTCCTGAAAGCCGCACGCCTCGGCGGTGCATCCGGAGGTGTCGTCTTTTGGATAGAAGTAAACAACGGTCTTCTGACCAAGAAAGTCTTGGTTCGTCTTAACTTCTCCATCCTGATTTGGAAGGGAAAAACTAGGAAATGCGGTTCCTTCTTGAAGCATGCTCATGATCCCTTCCTTACTAGGGTTCTAGACAACGAGTTGTTCGCACCGGGTTCTTGGCAGCTGGTCGCGCGTTTGAGCGACACTGAGCGTGTAGTTACCATGTCGTTATCCGCAACCGCAATCGCAGCCCTCACGTTGTTTCACCCGGTTTCCGAACTTGCCCGCCCGAAGGTTAAGCCCTCCTCTACCTTCCAAAAGGGGTCGATCCAAGCTCGGCTCGCAGCGCTTAAATCGAAACTCGATCCCATTTGTAATAACTTTGGGGGCCGCATGGGCTACTGCGTCGTCGACCTCCAATCTGGGAAACGAATTGACTTTCGCGGATCCGAAATTTTCCCCAGTGCTAGCACCATCAAAACATCGGTCGCTCTAGAAGTGATCCGCCAAGTGGAAGAGGGCAAGCGGAAATGGACCGACAAGTTAGAAGTTCCACCAACGGGTCGCCGTGAAGAGTCGATGTGGTCCTACTTCTTCAAAGATGGAACGAAGCTGGACTTTGACGGGTGGGTGAACTTGATGGTCGGAGTGAGCGATAACACCGCGACCTGGCTCCTTCGCGACACCTTGACTTGCGACGCGGTGAACGCTCGCATGGAGTCGTTGGGGCTACCGAACACGAAGGTTCTCGGAACCTTTCCGCCCGACAGAGTAAGAGAAGTACGACTGAGGCAGAAATGGGGGTTAGGAATGACCACCCCGCGCGAAATGGCTCGCCTGTTCGAGCTGATCACAAAGTACAAAGCCGCCGAGCCCGGAGGGTGCGAGAAGCTCCTGCGCATCCTGTCGAAGCAGTATTGGGACGACATGGCGATTGCCGCCGCACCTATAGAAGTAAAGGTGTGCGCCAAGTCTGGAGCCATAACACGAAGCCGTTCCGAAGTGGCGGTGGTTTACGGGACGCACCCATACGTTTTGTCCATCTATACCGATGACCAGAAGGACAAGCGGTGGGAATGGAACAACGAAGGCGAAGAAACCATTCGCACAATGTGCCGGATCATCTGGGCCACGCTCGATCCACGCGGGCCGTTCACGTTGCCAAAAGGCTATGAGAAGTTCAACCCAACCGGTGCCGGCGCCGAGGTTTGAACCCAAACTAGACCGATTTCTGAGAAATTTTGAACAATCGGTCTAAAATTTCACCCCGATTGGGAACAATATTAGCCGTCTCAGCCTTATATAACAGTGTCGGCAACGGCCAGAAAGGATTCGAACATTCCCTTTCTAGACCGATCCGTAAACAAGGGAA
>CAZAVC010000175.1:0-5069 GCA_964488265.1 uncultured Fimbriimonas sp. | reverse complement strand
GGGTTCGTGGCGGGTGATCCGGCGATCATGGAGAAGTTCGCCTTCTACAGAACCTATCATGGCAACGCCATGAGCGAGATGACTCAACACGCGAGCGCACTTGCATGGGACGACGAGGCTCATGTGGTCGAAAACCGATTGGCGTACCAAGAAAAGTTCCACTCGCTGACGCCAAGGCTGGCGACGGTTCTTGATGTCGATCTTCCTGATGCGGCGTTCTTCCTATGGGCGAGAGTTCGAAACAAAGCCCAAGATGGACTCTCTGCCGACGAGTGGTTTGCGCGGGAACTGTATCGCAAAACCAACGTTACGGTTCTTCCCGGAACATATATTGGAAGAGACGTTCCAGGAGGGAATCCCGGAGAAGGCTACGTTCGACTGGCGCTCGTTGCGGAGATGAAAGAGTGCTCGGAGGCGGTCGATCGAATTCTTGAGTTTTACTCCTCCTTGTAATGGGATTTCGTGAGTTTTCCGGTCTGCATCCCAAACGATTCGGTACAACCTTAGGGTCCTATGAGCCTAAACCGAACCCTGATTGAAGAAGCGTGGGAGAACCGCACGCAGTTTTCTCCGACCAACCACCCGGCCGAACTCATGGCTGAGGTCGTGAACGTTCTCGAAGCCCTCGACTCGGGAGCTTTGCGCGTTGCAGAGAAGATCGACGGAAACTGGGTGACCCACGAGTGGGTGAAGAAGGCGGTTTTGCTCTCGTTCCGACTCCGCGACAACGACGTCTCTCAAGCTGGGCCGATGACCTTTTTCGATAAGGTCCCGCTAAAGTTCGACCATTACACCGACGAAGACTTCCGGGCCGCCGGGATTCGTGTGGTTCCTCACGCGGTGGTACGCCACGGGTCCTACATCGCTCGAAACGTTGTTCTTATGCCGAGCTACACCAACGTGGGCGCTTACGTGGATGAGGGAACAATGGTAGACACATGGGCGACCGTCGGTTCCTGCGCTCAAATTGGAAAGAATGTTCACCTCAGCGGAGGCGCGGGTATCGGTGGTGTTCTAGAGCCCCTGCAAGCCAATCCGACCATTATCGAAGACAACTGCTTCATCGGCGCGCGATCTGAGATTGTCGAAGGGGTGATCGTCGAAGAGAACTCGGTGATCTCGATGGGCGTCTTCATTGGCCAAAGCACGAAAATTTTCGATCGAGAAACCGGGGAAGTCCACTACGGTCGAGTCCCCGCCGGTTCCGTTGTCGTTCCCGGAACACTCCCGGCAAAGGAAGGGAACTGTGGTCTCTACGCCGCAATTATCGTGAAGAAGGTCGATGCTCAAACCCGAGCCAAAACCGGACTCAACGAACTCCTCCGACTCGCTGACTAAGGGATTCATGGACGTCGCCGAACTCACCGCCAAACTGATCGCCTATCCCAGCGTCACACCAAACGGCGACGTCCTCACTCAGTTCATCGCACCCCTCGTGAAAGGGTGGGGCTTCCATTGCACCCGCATTGAACGTGGCGGAGTTGAAAATCTTTGGGCAGAAGTTGGCGACCCAACTAAGCCCGTGTTGGTCTTCAACGGTCACTGCGATGTAGTGCCACCCGGTGACGTCTCGCAGTGGACAACGCCACCTTTTGAACCGACACAGGTTGGGGATCTCCTGTACGGACGGGGCGCTTCAGACATGAAGGGACCCCTTGCGGCCCTCATCCTGGCGGTTCGAACGATACAGCTTTCCCGCGACGAGCTTCCGTTTAGCTTGGCTCTGGCGATTACCGCCGACGAGGAGGGTCCCGCGAAGGACGGAACGGTTGCAATCCTGGACTGGGCAGAGCGAGAAGAGAAGCAGATTCTTGGGGCGCTCGTTGGTGAACCCACTTCTGTGAGCTGCTGCGGAGATACGGTCAAAGTGGGTCGAAGGGGTTCCATCACGGCTCGGATCGCCGTTCACGGGAAGCAGGGTCACGTCGCTTATCCGCACCTAGGCATCAACGCCGTTCATGAATCGCTTGCGGCGCTTACGCAGATATCGCAGTTGAAGTGGGACGACGGTGATGATCTCTTTCCGGCGACCTCTCTGCAGATCGCCAATCTTAACGCCGGGACGGGGGCAACCAACGTCATTCCCGGAACGTTGCGCTGCGATATCAATGTGCGTCACACACCTGCCACCTCGCCGGAAGTGATCAAAACGGAAATTGAAAACTGCTTGAGGTCGGTGAAAGTGCCCTACGACGTGGAGTGGATCGATGGTGCGAACGCGTTCCGCACCGACGAATCAAGTTTGTCGCGATGCCTGCTGAAGGTTGTCGAAAAGGTGACGGGTGTCGAACCCCGACCCGATGCCGGGGGAGGAACCTCGGATGCGAGATTCTTCGCGGCCAGAAACATCCCCGTCGCAGAGTTTGGACCCCTCAACGCAACGATTCATCAGATCGACGAATGTGTTTCTATCGCCGATCTGAGGACGTGTCAGACGGTTTTTGAAGAGTTCGTGCGGGAGATGGCCAACTCCCTTACTTCACGATGAGCTTCAGGATTTTGGACTTCTTCTGAGTGAGGTTGAGAACCTTGATCGTTCGGGTCCCGGGAGACTTCAAGGGAAGCGGGGCATCCCACTTTCCATCTGAGGTTGCGGTCGACTTCATACGAAGTTTTCCGTTCACAAAGGTGTGAAGTTTGTCTCCAGCCTTTGCCGTTCCTTCAAGAACCACTCGTCCAGGTTTTACGACCTGCCCGGCCTTGTGCGACGAAACTTTGAATTCGCCCTCATCGAAGACACCCGTCATGTCAGGTTCGGGCTCGAACTTGGGTTCGGATGCTTCCTCGAGCTTTTCTGCTACGTAGTCAGACATCCCTTCGACGGACTTCACGGTGGCTTTACCGACGATATCCAGATGGAGTACGGCGGGCTCGCCAGAGGCTTTGCCCTTACTCAGGGTTGTCGCGGAAACATCTCTCACGCCAGGCGTGTCGAACTGAAGCTTAGCTTTCCAGATGCCTTTTGCATCGGCATTGATAGCTCCAACGCGGACCCCATTCGACTTAAGGAGCACCTTCGCTTTGGGTTCGGTTACTCCCTGGAGCATGTAGGTGCCAAGAGGTCCCGCTCCATTTTTCAGCGTCGGAGATAAGAGCGTTATCGAAGGCGTCGCACCTTCGCCCGCCTCGGAAGCGGGCTTCTCACCCGTCGATGGAATCTTCAATTCCGTTGCGCGCTCGACAAGGAGGGACTCGGGTTGAGCCGTCGATCCAACTTGAGCGGAGAAGGTGTATGCCACCAACCCCAAAAAGACGGTCACCTTAAGCCACAACCAAACGAGGCGCTCCCGTCGATCGACGGCCGCGCGCGATTGTACGATCGAGTTCAAACGGTGAGAGGAGGAATGTGCGGTCATTGCTTATCCCTCGGCGGCAATTCGCTTTGCCTCTTCGATCCAGACGTCAGCGTCGATATGTTGCCACTCTTTCGGCTGGATGATTTCCACAACCTGCTGAGCCGTGAGACCCGCAAGATCGGAAAATCGGTGGACTCCTGCCTCCCACAACTTCGCCTGATAGACCGGGCCAATCCCTTCAATCGATTGTAAAGGATCGCGGCCAGCCCGCGTGAAGCCTGGAGGTGCCGTTGCTGTTGAAGCAGACGCCGCAGGTTTTGAGCCACCTGCCAGTTGCTGCGCTAGGGTCATGGCTTGTTGAGCGACGCCGGTTGAACCGCTTGGGGCGGTAGTGAGTACAGGCTCCGGAGCGCTGACAACCACTGATGGAATCGTTTCCGTCGAATCAGAAGCAGCGGCAAGATTTATTGCCACCGTGTCTTCGTTTTCATAGAAACGCTGCAAGTCTTGCAGGTCTCGCTTGAGCTTAGAAATCTCGTTTTCGCGAGTATTCAGCTGGGAACGTAAAGTGACGAGTTCGGAGTCCAATTCGGCGAGCTTGCGAGATCCGCCCGCATTTGATGACTCATGGGCATCGGCGAGCTTTTGCTTTAGACCGGATAGCTCCCGATTCTTTGCTTCTAGCTCGTCCTCAAGGTCGGCAATTTTGGAATGCAGGACCGGACTCGCATCGCCGGATACGGTGCTCTCCGTCTCTCGGGTTTCATATTCGGCAATCCGTGCCTCTCGTTTTTGCAGTTCTTCTTGAAGTGCTCCAAGCTGCATTTTGAGAATCATCATCTCCTCGGCAGAGGGTCCGGGTTCGACGGCGACATTCCCGCTCGGGACCGATTCGGTGGAGAGTGATTCGATGGGGGTCTGTGCTTGCTGGAGCAACTCGGCCACTCGATCTTCGAGAGCTCGAATTTGAGCCTCACGTTCTTCAATCTTGGCCGCAAAGTCCATCGCCGGATGTTGAGCAGCAGAGAGCTCTTCCACCTTCTTCTTCAAAGTGTTGATTGCGGCGTCTTTCGCGGCAATAACCTCTTCATGGTCCACGGATCGGGCGATGTTTGAGGGTTGTCCCCCGGTTACGACTCTGACCAACTCGGCTCGCGCTCGTTGAAGCTCTTCTTTTGCTTGGGTTAACTCGGCTCGGGAGTCCTGAGCTTCCGACGTTGCAGTCGCTACTTCCTGTCGAAGCTTCTCGAGCGCCTGCTCATGCTCGGCTTCACGCTCATCGTTGGATGTTTCCGGTTCAGGCGGATTGGATTCAAGTTCTTGAAGGCGCGCTTCTAGCTGGGCAACAATAAGCCGCTGATCGGGCCAACTCGGTTCGTCTGCCGAGTCGCTGGACTTCTCAGAGGGCGATGTCTTTAAAGATTCAAGCTCAGTTTTGAGCGTCTCGATCTCCTGCTTGGCGGAAAAAAGTTGATTCTCAAGCTCGGGATTCGAGTGAACGATCGCTGAAGGCGGGGCAACATCTGAAGCAGCATTCTTTCCCCATTTATAAAAAAAGAAGTCCGCGGCGATGACAGCGGCCATCCCCCCGATCAGACCGTACAGAAAACTCAGCGTATCCATTCTATTAACCCATGCGGTCCCCCACCGCATTGCGCAGCACCCTCCCCGGTTCATTTGCCGGTTGGAGTGACTCTGTAAATCGATTATCGGCAAGTCTCAATCAGAAACCCACCTTCTTCGTTTTTAGCGGAAAATTGGATCAAATCCGTC
>CAZAVC010000174.1:0-5091 GCA_964488265.1 uncultured Fimbriimonas sp. | reverse complement strand
CGACGAATGTGGTGAAGTTTACCGTCAGCCCAGTTTTATCACCGGGCGCCTGTTCATCTTCCTTCCATTCACCTTCCATATCCGCCCAACCGATTCGTTTTTTAGTCGAATCGACCGTTTCTCTTTCGTTGGACACTCACTGCAACCGGTTCGTTCCTGAGCGGGACTATTCACCCTGCCCGAACCGCAACCCTTCGCCGCGAGTAATCCTACAACTCCTTCTACGAATATCGGCGGCTGATGGTCTTTGTGGTAGGTCGCGATGGGTCAAGACTCTAAACTCGTTGATCCTGCGGAGGGGAAACGCGACAATCCGACACGGCATCGCGCGGTTCATTCGACTCAACCTACTCGTAGAGTTACCGGCTGAACGCCTTTAAGCGGTTACAATGATCCGATATGAACGCAGCGGCGCGAGTTGGGGCCCTGGTGGTAGTGTTTGGAGGGCTCACATACGGAGCACTCTCCTTTCTCGGCAAGGGAATGTTTGGGGCAAAGACCACACCGCTGAGCATCGAAATGGAAGATGCCACGGGCGTTACCTCTGGAACTCGGTTGCTGATGGCAGGCGTGACCGTTGGAACGGTTTCCAAGATCGAACTCAAATCGCCCACCGTTGCTCGACTCCTGATCGACGTCAAGAACGACATTCCGCGAGGCACAGTTGCGGTGCTTCCCTCTTCACTCACCGGGCTCGGCGATACTTACATCAACCTGGTCCCACCTGCGAACGCCTCTGGGGTCTTAGCGGCGGGAGACGTGATTCCGGGGCGGAAGGCAAAGGCGCTTGACAGCTTCCTTCCCAATGGGGAACAAGCAGTCGACGAAATGGTTGCCACCATGAAGGCTTTCCGAAAGCTGATGGAGGATGGCGAACTGATCGGCAACGTGAAGTCGCTCATGGCCAGCATGGACAAGACCATGGCCGAATTCGGCAAAACCGCTGAGGGCGTCAACGGCTTAATGGCCGACAACCGACTTGCCATCAAGAAATCCATGACCGAGGCGGCCGAAATGATGACCGACGTGAGCGCCATGACCAAGGAAATGGCGACCTACGTGAAGTCTGGCAAATTCCAAGGCAATGTCGACGCCATGATGAGCACCCTGAATTCGACCGCCAAGAAGGCGGACCAAATGGTTGCCTCCATGAATGCCATCATTGGCGACCCGGCCTTTCAAGAGAACATCAAGACCAGCACGAAGAATGTTGCTCTCATGACCGACAGTGGGGTGAAGATGGCGGGATCGGGCGAGAAAATGGCCGTATCGGGGGAGAAGATCGCCGCCAACATGGAAGCGATCACCGCCGATGGCAAGGAAATCTCCAAGCGAACGATCGAACTGATGGATCGCCTCAATGAGGTGATGAAAAAGGCCAGCGAGATCGAAGATCAAGTCAAGGGCGCCATCGACAAGGTCGGCGGAACCCTGGGCAAAGGCGCACCCAATCCGGTTGCGGGAATGACTTCTCGCATGGACATCATGCGAGAAACGCGACCGGATTACTTCCGCTCAGACTTCACTTTCAACATTCCTCAAAAGGAGGGCTACCTGAGTCTAGGCATTTTTGATGCCTTTTACAGCAACCGCTTGACTGCCCAAATTGGCAAACCCCTTGACAGTAATTGGGGCTTGCGTTACGGGGTATTTGCATCTAGGCCCGGGCTTGGGGTAGATTATCGGATTGGTTCGACTTGGTCCTGGCGAGGTGACTTCTGGGATATCAACGACCCTCGGTTTGACTTCCGATTCAGCCATAACTTCGGCAAAGGGGTCTTAGGCTGGGTGGGCATGGACCGCGTATTCCAACAGAATGCGCCAACGATCGGAATCGGCATTGTGAAGTAACTTTGCGCGCCGCCAGGATCGGACAACTGAGACGAAGCGAAGGTTTGTAACGATGAAAGTGATTCTCAACCAGACGGTTCCGAAGGTCGGCAAGGCCGGTACGGTCGTGACCGTTGCCGATGGATTTGCCCGGAACTACCTGTTCCCTCGCGGATTGGCGATCCTTGCCGATAAGACCCAGATCGCCGCACTCGACCGGCGACTTGCTCGACTTGCGGAAAAGTCTGCAGGTGAAAAGGCGAACGCTGAAGCTCTCAAGGTCAAGCTGGATGGCACCGTCCTCAAGATTGAGGGCAAGCTCGGTGCAGATGGTCAACGACTGTTCGGTGCGATCACCGCGCAAAACGTTGCCGACGCACTCAAAGCGGCAACCGGAGTTGAGCTTGAGAAGAAGCAGGTAGCTCTCGTAGAGCCGATCAAGCGACTCGGAACGTTCGATGTCGAGCTGGATCTTCACCTTTCGGTAGATGCCAACATCCAAGTTGTCGTGTTCGACCCGAACGCGATTGTCGAGGAAGAAGCGACCGAAGACGAAGAAGAGTCCTACTAAGACTTTCTTTGTGATTACGGAAGAGCCGAGCAAACCGCTCGGCTCTTTTTGTTTTCGGAACGCTTGCAAGAAACTTTCCGTAGACCCCCGAGAGATGCCCGTCACCGAATGGACCGGAGTGAGCGACACGGTTGAGGCAGCAAAAATTGTTGGCCCAAGGCTCAAGAAAATCCGTGAGAACCGCGGACTCACCATTCGCGACCTCGCCGAACGAGCAAAAATTAGCAAGAATACGGTCCTCAGAATCGAGCAGGGGCTTCCCATCAGTGAGTCCAATCTCACCCGGCTTTGCGACTGCCTCCAAACCATCCTCCCAAACCTTCTGATTCCGGAAAAAAAGGACGATTCCAAGGTTCGAGTGCACCGATATGCCGAAGAACAGTGGCGAATCGCCTTCCGCCGCAAGAACGCCCCAAAGACGATTCAGGACTTCGACGTCGTCGAGGATTCTGAGGAGCGGCAGCGCCTTTCTCGGCTTCGCTACGTTTCTGGTTTTGCAATCAGCCACGAGTGCCTACTCGAAGGAGGCAACATCCAATCTGCCCTTATGGAGGTTCATGGAGATCAGGAGATCCCTGGCTTTCGGCATTCAGGCGAGGAATTTGTTTACTGCCTGCAGGGCAAGTTACGCTTGACAGTCGGGAAAGAGACCTTCATTCTTAACCCGGGAGACGGCGCTAGCTTCTGGTCGCGATACCGTCACCGCTACGAATCCGAGATGCCCGCGGATTCCCCCACTCCCACCCGAATCCTCATGGTTTGGTTCGAAGCCACGGAGGAACCCCAGGCGAGATCGCACGACGACGAGTGCGATTTAGACTAAGTTGGGACAATTAAGCGATCTCGTCCCAACTTCAATTTAGTTTCACCTGCAAGGCAGAAACATCAGTGGTCGGCTGATTGTATACCTATTTTGTATTCGCGCCTCGGCGCTGAGGATAATCGAATGAACAATATCACTTCTCGCTATCGCTTCCCGCTTATTGCGATCGCTGCCCTTGCATCGGCCTTCGCTGGAGCCCAAACGGTTCTGCCCACTCTAGGAAACGGAGGTATTGCCAACGACGCCAATAACGCTGGTGCTATCGTAGGTCTCGTCACCGAAGTCGAAACCTTCAAGGTGTTCCCTGCTCTCTGGACGAACGATGTTCTTGCTACTCTGCCCGTTGGAACCTTCCGCGGAGGGTACGCCAGTGCAATCAGCGAGAACGGAATTGTGGGTGGAGTTCTTCTACCGGAAGAAGGACATATCAGTCAGGCCGCCCTTTGGCAAAACGGCCAACTTCAAGTTCTTCCCGACTTTGGATTTGGTAGTGCCGTAAGTGATGTAAACAGCGCCGGAACCGCCGTTGGCTGGGTGATGACCGATGAATCCACCAAGCGAGCTGCCGTATGGAAGAACGGTGAAGTTTCTCTTCTGCCCCTTTTGGAGGGTCCCGAGACGAACTCTTTCGCGACCTCTATTAACGACGCGGGCAAGATTGTTGGTCAAACGTACAACCCGACCAATACAGACAAGACCGCAGTTTCTTGGCTCAACAATGAGATTTCGCCCGTACTCACCGGCTTCTTGGAGACTCGGAGCTTTGGTATCAGCAATTCGGGAACCATCAGCGTCACCGGCTACGATGCCGTCACCGGAAGCCTGAAGCTTGTGATTGTTGATGCGAACGCCAACCAAACGGTTCTGGGTTCATTCGAGAATCAGTTCTCCGCCTTTGTCGCCCGGGTCAATACGGGGAACCAAGCCGTAGGTTGGGCCTACCGAACGGGTGAGGATGTATTCACCCAGTTGCGACCCGTGGTTTGGACCAATGCCCAACCCTCTGAACTCCCCACAACCGAGACGCGATTCGTCGGGCTTGCACAGGGCCTTAACGATAACGGTATCGCGGTTGGCTATCAGTGGGATCTTCGCACCGGCGAGAGCCAGCCTGTAAGGTGGGATATTCCACGGGCGGACGGAACGGGAGGGGCCACGGGACCTACTCCTACCGAGCCAACCCTTAGCCTAACTCCCCTAGCCGCCTTTCCCGGCGAGCAGGTGATGCTGGAGGCACGAGTCGCCGAACCTGCTTCGCGAAGCAGCCGCTCTCAACGAAGATCAGTAAGGTTTGTGATCGACGGTCGAACCGTAGGAACGGCTCAAGCCGATTCAAACGGACGCGCCACGATGATGTACACCGTGCCGAAAGACCAAGCGGCAGGTGGCAGCGACTTCATGGCTTCGCTCGGTGGTAGCAAGTACATTCAGGCCCCTTTTGAAGTGAAGGAGATTGCGACGTCCATCCAAGCTCGAACTGCAACCGTGCGACCTGGTCGTGCGGTGACCCTAACCGCAACCCTTAGCAGCTCTCGACGAACGCAGTCGATGGCTCGACAGAACGTCACGTTCAACATGAATGGCCAAAGCGTTACCGCTCAAACCAATAGTCGAGGCGTGGCAACCGTTCGATGGACCGCTCCCCGAAATGCAACCCCTGGATCTAGCATGAGCTTCACGGCCCAGTTTGCTGGAAACAAAAACCATAGCTCTTCGCAAGCAACCGGTTCTGTTCGAATCCAGTAAAACTTCCCTCTCCTAATCCCCAAGCCACGGCCCGGTCGGACTTTGTCCGCCGGGCTTTTCTGTACCTCGACATGCGATCCGAATCACTAACTTTTCGCCCATTGCCGTGACTCCAGTTACG
>CAZAVC010000173.1:0-5119 GCA_964488265.1 uncultured Fimbriimonas sp. | reverse complement strand
AGAAACCTTCGCGAGTCGCTCCGATTCCTTGCCCTCTGCGGCGAATGCCTTGATGGTGGTGATACCGCCGAGGTTCGTGGAAAGTGTGGAGCTCAACTCGGCAACCGATTCTCGAACCTTGGAATAGTACGGACCCAAGATCTTCTGGTACCGAATCGAGCCGAGCACGATCAGCGGGATCGGCACAAAGGCCAAGAGAGTCAACAGCGGGGAACTGGCGGCAAACACCGCACCCACTAAAACGATATTCCAGAAGACGTTCAGAATCGCCGCCGCGCCGCCATCCAAGAACCGTTCAAGTTGGTTGATATCGTCGTTGAGAACGCTGGAGACGCCACCCGAAGTGTTGTCTTCAAACCAGGCAACCTCAAGACTCTGAACGTGGGTGTACACCTCGGTCCGTAACTCGTGTTCGATGCTCTGCGAAAGATTGCGCCAGGTAACCGCCCCCAAATAGCCGAACAAAGATTCAAAGAACCAAATGAACGCATTAAGGATGGTGAGCGCCACCAACTGCTGCCACCGATCCGTCACGCCGAACATGGTCGCGATGAACGACCCTTGCCCCCGAACGATGACGTCGATAACGCCACCGATGAGAACCTCGGGCATGACGTCCATCACCTTTCCAAGGGTCGTGTAGATGGTTGCCGCAATCACCTTGCCGCGCCGATGTTTCGCGAAGCCCCACAATCTTTTGAGACCGGGCACTTCTTCCTTTGGCACGAGCGTGTGAGACTCAGTGGGCGCTATGGAGTCGGTGGGCATAGCGTTAATGCTGGCATACGCAGGGACTAGAAATCCCGCCAAGATGAATCGTTAAACCACTCAAGCGGCTGCAGATAGATAGGTCTTTAGATCGGGTCATCGGCTTCTGAGTGTGTATCGTAGGGATTCAGATGACAAACCCGATCCTCCTTGCCACGATCCTGCTTGGAACTTCTCAGGGAAGCCCGAAACTGGATTCGTTCGATACCGTTGTCAACAAGTTTTTGAAGGAGACGCAGGTCCCGGGGGTTGCGATTATTGTGAAAGACAAGGGGAAAGTGCTTGTCTCGAAAGGCTACGGCTTTGCCGATTTGGAACAGCGAAAAGCCATGACCGTGGACTCCGTTCATGAACTCGCTTCTGTGAGCAAGCAGTTCACCGCAGCGGCGATCCTGCTCCTTGCCGAACAAGGCAAACTGGCCCTCACCGATACGCTGGACAAGTTTGTTGAGGACGCTCCCGAAGCTTGGAAGAAGATCACCGTCAACCACCTTTTGGAGCACACGTCCGGCCTTCCTGATTACCTTTCTGATGAGTCTGTTATCCGAAAAGACGGTCTCCTCCGCAACATCGTTCGCGACCTTCGAGCCAAGCCCGTTCGCTTTGAGCCCGGTGAGAAATGGGAGTACTCCAACACCGGCTACCTTTTGCTCGGCTACATCGTTTTGAAGGTGGGCGGGAAAGAGGTTGGCCCTTTCTGCGAGGAGCACCTTCTGAAACCCGCAGGAATGAAAACAGCCCGAACAAACGATCCCCTCGCAATCGTTCCGAATCGAGCAACCGGCTACTCCAAGCCTGCGAAGACACTCCAAAAGGAGGACTACACCAGCCGCACATACAGCGCCACGGGCGACGGTCACCTCATGGCCTCAGCCAAGGACCTACTTGCCTGGAGCGAAGCGATTCGGGCCAACAAGATTCTAAACCCGGCTTCTTGGAAGCAAATGCGAACAATGTCGGCTCAATCCCGCAAGGAGCCAACGAAGGGAGTGATCACGGGATACGGAAAGGGACTTGGTGTGATGGAGTCGAATGGCACCGTCACCGTGAACCACTCAGGTGGGTGGCTCGGCACGACCACGTTTCTTCAAACGAGCATCACAAAACCCACGACGATCATCATCATGATGAACAGCGACTTCGCTTCCTTCGCTCCATTGCTCAAGGAGATCGAAGCGCGCTTAAAGTCGGGCAAGTTCTAAACAGAAAGAGGGGAGCCCAATCGGCTCCCCTCTTTCTCAACTATTGAGTAGGAGACTTAGATGCTCCAGCCTTCGCGATAGGTCGGACGAATCAACGAGTCGAACTCGTTGGTGCCCTTTGTGGTCATGCGGCGAGCATCCCACTCCACGCGCTTACCGTCCGCCCAAATGGCGAGGTTTCCAAGCAAAACGGTCTCAGTAAGCGGACCCGAGTAGTGCGGGAAGTTGGACATGGCTTGCTTGCCTTCCATCGCTGCTCGAGCGAACTCTGCCATGTGACCAGGCGAGACTTCGACCTCTACATCCGGGAAGTCGTTACCGATCACTCGGAACGTCGTGTTCGACTCGTCTGGCGAATAGATGGTGCCCTTTTCGCAAACGACAACCACACCGTTTCCACCGAACTCGGCGTCCGGAACCAACGATTGCGGAGGCTTCTTGCCACCGTCGTACCAGAACAGATCCACCGCGTCGCGGTTTCGGTTCTTCGGGAATTCGTAATGAACTTCCGCCCAGGTTGGGAAGCTGTCTCGGTTGTGGCCGCTCGTCTTCGCCGTGACCGCGAGAGGATCCTTTAGGTCAAGCGCCATGAACACCATGTTGAAGATGTGGCATCCCATGTCTCCAAGGGCGCCTGTGCCAAAGTCCCAGAAACCGCGCCATGCAAACGGGTGATAGCCCTCGCCGTAAGGGCGATCCGGGCTCGGACCTAGCCACAGATCAAAGTTGACCTTTCGTGGCGTGCGCGCCGCCGCCGGTCGCTCGATGCCCTGCTTCCAGTAGCGAGCGGCTCGGTCCGTCCACAGGTGAATCTCTTTCACCTTGCCGTAATGACCGTCTCGGAGCAACTTTGCGATCTTGCGCATCGGCGTGCTGGCCGTGCTTTGGTTACCCATTTGGGTGGCAACACGATTCTTCTTGGCGATTTCTGCCATTTGTCGTGCTTCCCAGATGGATCGGGTGAGGGGCTTCTCGCAATAGGTGTGAATGCCCTGCTTCATTGCAAGAACGGATGCGAGAAGGTGGTGATGGTCGGGAGTGCTGATGACCACGGCGTCGATTTTGCCGCGCATGGAATCGTACATTTCCCGATAGTCTTCAAACGTCCGAGCTCGCGGGTGCTCGGTCAGTGCCTTGATGCGGTTTTCGACATCGACGTCCGCAATGCAGACAACCTCGCCGAACTCGGCGGCGCCTTGCATGCCGCTCCAACCCTTACCGCCGCAACCGACGATGCCAAGGCGAAGCTTGCCTCGGCCCGTGGGCTTGATTTCCGAATCGGGCGCGATAATCGGCTCGACCGCTTCAGTAGCAGCCATCGCCGCACCCGGGATCGCGACCGTAGCGACTGCCGCCGCCGATCCGCGAAGGACGTCTCTTCTTGAAATTCCTTTAGACATGTTTTCTGTGCAACCTCTTCGTTGGTGCCGAAGAATCGGCTTAGCGACCACCCTTCAGCGGTCGAATCTTGATATTGCGGAACGCTACCACCCCGTGATCTCCTTGAATGGCGATCGAACCACGGGGCAATGTACCAAACTTCTCGAATTGTGAGAACTTGCTTTTTGCCACACGCGCCTTAAACTCGTCACTTCCCAGGACAAACTTGTAGTAGGACACGCCGTTCATCTTGGTCTCGCAAAAATCCGGTCCTATGCGAATGTCCAGGTGGTTCCACTCCTCCGCAGGCTTAGTGGCATCCGTTTCCGTGTTGTATAGCTCGTACAAGTGACCTGCTAACTGCCCACGCTTGAAGGCAGCGTTATCTAGGATCTGCACTTCGGGCCCGCTGTGCCAAGTCGCTTCTCCGTCATCGGCAACACGGAACATGATTCCGCTGTTGCTCCCCTTGGCGACCTTGTAATCGATTGACAGCTCGAACCAGTCGAACTTCTCGTCGGTAACGATATCGCCCGCGTTGTGAGGATCCCAGCACTGAAGCTCACCATCTTGGATGCGCCAGCCATTGCTGATGGTTGTGGATTTGAAGTTTCGCCACCCTTTGGTGGTCTTTCCATCAAATAGAAGGCGCCATCCGTCGCGCTTTTCAGCAGCGGAAAGGCTGTTATCGGCACCGAGAGCAGGTGCTAAAGGTGCTGAAAATCCTCCAGACAAAGCGAGGACAAACAAACTCGAGGCGAGCATGCGCATAGGCTATCACGCCCGCCCCCAAAGTTGGATCAAAAAACGACGTCCACAGGGTTCGATCCTTTGCTAAAGCGTTTGAAGTTGGAAACAAAATGCAAAAGCAAGCGCTCATCCTCGTTTTGAACCCCACCCGCGATGTGCGGCGTGATGAAGCAATTCGGCTGCGTCCAAAGCGGATGGTCTTCCGGCAGGGGCTCGGGCGACGTGACGTCTAAATAGGCAGACTTCAGTCTGCCGCTCTCAAGAGTTTCTATTAGCGCACCTTGGTCAACGGTGTCGCCGCGACCCACGTTGTAAAAACTCGCTCCCGGCTGCATCAGCCGGAACTGCAGTTTTCCGAACTTCTCTTCCGTACTCGGGTTCGCGGGCAGAATGTTGACCACGTGATCTGCCCAAGGAAGGTAGTCGTCAAGCTGGTCGATGGTGTAAGTCGTGACATCTTCGTCGCCGGTTACCGTTCTCCGAATGGCTTTGATTTCCACGTCAAACGGTTGAAGCAACTCCACGAACCGACGTGCAATAGCGCCGAACCCAACGATGAGGATGCGATCTCCTTCCAGCACCCGCATCTTCGGGCGGTGAACCGCATATTCCCATCGCCGTTCCCTTTGCGATGCGGCGATCTCGTAAAGACCTCGTGTTTCGGCAAGCAGGAACGCCAGAAGATGCACCGCGCAGGGTTCGTCGTAAACGCTGGAACTGTTCGTGAAAACGATTTTGCGAGACTTGATCCAGGCCCTTACTTCCTCATGATCGTAGCGCGTATAGCCGGCGCTTGTGATGTGCATCCACTTGAGGTGGTCGCTGGCAAGAACATCTTCCACAGCGGGTTGCCCAAAGAGAATATCGGCCTCAAGCGCCGCCGGATCAGAGGATCCTGCCACCAAATTGCTCTCCCCGGCGGTGCTTGCCCAAACGACCTTGTTGGGATACAGCGATTCCTCCAGGCGTCTTCGCAAATATTTGTCAAAAGGAACGTTGCACCAAACCGTTAGGGAGGA
>CAZAVC010000172.1:0-5122 GCA_964488265.1 uncultured Fimbriimonas sp. | reverse complement strand
CGGGCGACCCTTTCCAGGCACTATCAACTGTAAGCTTCAGGATAGCCTGATCGTCCCAGGCTGTTATCTGACGTCGAATCACTGGACTTGTCCCGACTTCGGCCTCATTCCATAGCTTTATTGGGGGGTAGATCACCCATTCGGCTTTGCCGCTGGCCGTTGGAGCAGTGATGGGTGTAGCCGTCGGATCGAGAAGTTTGAGTAGCTTGTTGCCACGAGCGATCTCATTGCCCATCGCTCTCTCAACGCCGGACTTCGTGAGTGCAATCCCCTTCAGGCGGTTTGACAAAACCATCCGGAATACGTCGGCCGACGTTCGCCCTTTGGCGTCTCGAGCGTCCCTTTTCGCACCTGCCTTTAACAATGTCTCCACTTGTTCCGATTCAAACCAGGGAGAAGTTGCGGCTGCAACGTGGAGTGGTGTTACGCCGCGGATCGTCGCCGAGTTGACATCCAACCCCAACTTGAGAGCGAACTCTACCGATTGGGGGAACCCCCCAGCCGCAGCATAGTGAAGCATCCCGGCTCCCTCCTCGTCGACGGCTTTCGGGTTCGCGCCTCGCTTAATAAGAAGATCAGCAGTCTCTGGGCTACCGGCGGCGTACAGCAGAGGCGTACCGCCCTCCCTTCGCCAGTCTAACCAGTCTCTGGGATCCGGGTTCACTACCCCTTCAGGCTCTTCTTGCTGTCGGGGCGTGCGTGCTTCGATATCAAGACCAGCGTCCAGTAGAGTCTCAATCAACTTAGCATTTGCGTGCTGCACGGCAAGATGGAGGACGGATACGCCCCTTTGAGTCAACGCTTTTGGATTGGCCTTTCGATGAAGCAGCCAGAGGGCAGTTCTTTGCTTGCCGGAGGATGCGGCGTGGGCGAGCGGTGTCCGTGCATCGGTGGTGACGGTCTGTTCGATGTTCGCTCCATTTCTAAGTAAGAGCTCAGTCATCGGCACCGATACGCTGGCAACTCCAAGTGGGGTACTGCGTATCTCGACCCCCGGATAACGTTGAACCAATGGCTTGTTGGGATCGGCTCCACCTTGTAGTAACTGCTTGACTCGCGCGAATCGATTTCCAGCGATTGCTTGCTCGAGCGTAAGTTTTTCCTCTTCTGCGGTGACCTTTTCGGCAAGTTTCAACCGTAATCCCGCGTCTACCAGTTGCTCCGCCTTAGCCATATCTCCCCTATCGATGGCCGAGTTAAGCTCTTCCCCGATTTCTTTTGCCGACCAATCCGCAGGCACGGCTGGACGTCCACAGCTCAGTACGAGTAATCCGAAAAGGAATCCCCGAGAACGCCAAAATGTGCCTGAGTTCATGTCTGAAATAATATCAAATGGGGACGTATTTCAGTTTGATGCTCGGATGTTCTTGCAGGTCCTTAACATGTTGACAAGGGTTTAGAAGATTTTAGTTAACGCTTGTTTAACTTGGACCGAGTCATTGGAGTTGGTCTCAGCGGGTCGTCAGGAACTGCGGGACAACATCGGGCACGACTTTAGACTCATCCGCCCTGTATCCTTAACATACGATGACGGCTGCGCTTGCCCTCTTCACTACCCTTGCCATGATTCAGCCCTCCGTCCGACCCTCTATCGAACAGTTTCAGGCCGATTCAGCGGCGCTCGACCGGTTCTTTCCGGTCGAGATGGCCACCCCCAGAATCGACCGCTTGCAAAAGCTATATGGCGACTACACGAAAGCCCTCCAGGCGATTCCTTTCGACAAACTGGAGCGCTCGGAACAGATCGACTGGGTGCTTTTTTCCAACCATCTCAAGCGGCAAGAGGCGCTGCTAAAGGCTTTCCGAACCCAAGTCGAGGAATCAAAGCCGTTTCTTACCTTTGCGGAAGACCTCATCGACCTCTGCCAAGACCAGCGACGTTCCAATCCCATTCCGTCTCCAAAGATCGCCGAGGAACTCACTTCGATCAATCAAGCCATCGGCAAGCTAAAGACCAAGTGGGAAGCAGATAAGAGTGCCAACAAGTTCGCCGCTTACCGAGCAGCGAGATTCAACGACAGTCTTAATCGTAACCTGGCGAGTTGGTACCGGTTTTACAACTCGTACGATCCCTCCTTCTCCTGGTGGGTGAAAGAGCCGTTCGAGAGGCTTCAGAAGTCGCTGGAAGACTACAGCGCCTTTTTGCGCCAAGCGGTTTGCGGCCTGCGTCCGAATGATCCCAATCCCATCGTCGGCGACCCGATCGGCAGGGAAGCGTTGCTCAACGAACTGCAGTACGAGTTCATCCCGTACACCCCCGAGGAACTGGTTCAGATCGCCGAGAAGGAGTACGCCTGGTGCGAAGCCGAAATGAAGAAGGCGGCGCAGGAAATGGGCTTCGGATCGGATTGGAAGAAAGCTCTGGAGAAGGTCAAAAACGACTATGTTTCCCCGGGTGATCAGCCCAACCTGATTCGAGACATGGCGATCGAGGCCATCGACTACGTGGAGAAGCATGACCTGGTCACAGTCCCACCCATCGCGAAAGAAACTTGGCGAATGACCATGATGTCGCGAGAGGCTCAAAAGACAAGCCCGTTCTTCCTGGGTGGAGAGCAGATCATGGTCAGCTTCCCAACTTCGGAGATGGAGCACAACGAGAAGCTAGGGAGCCTACGAGCGAACAATATCCACTTTGCACGGGCGACGGTTCACCACGAGCTCATTCCTGGGCATCATCTTCAACAGGTGTACACGTCGCGCTACAACTTGCAGCGCCGACCGTTCAGCACCCCGTTCTGGATCGAAGGGAATGCTCTTTACTACGAGTTTCTGTTCTGGAATATGGGTTTCCAGAAGTCGCCCGAGAACCGCGTGGGCATGCTCTTCTGGCGGATGCACCGATGCGCGCGCATCGTCTTCTCGCTCAACTTCCACCTCAAGAAAATGTCGGTCCAAGAGTGCATCGACTATCTAGTGGATAAGGTGGGGCATGAACGCAACACCGCCGAGGGAGAGGTGCGACGCTCGTTCAGTGGCGCGTACTCGCCGCTCTATCAACTCTCCTACATGATTGGAGCGCTCCAGATCTGGCAGCTAAGAAAGGAGACGGTGGAGAAAGGAAAGCTGAAAGAGAAAGAGTTCCATGATCGGGTCTTCCTAGAAGGGAGCATCCCGATCGAACTTCTTCGGGCGAGTGTGTTGGAGCAGAAGGTGCCGAAGGACTTCAAGTCAACTTGGCGATTCTATCCTGGAATTCCTTAACTAGGGAGTCAGGGCGTCCCTCGCCAGGGTGCGAGGGACCGGTCCTCCTTTCCCCAAAAGCCGGCCCTTCTCGCTTGTCGCCCGCCGTTTTGTGTGGGTTCGGGGCAACGGCTTAAACGTTACACGAAAGGGCTAATGCCCACCCTGAAACATCGGGAAAGTTAACCACCGTGTCTTAACTTGCACGATCTTGCACGATTTCACCGTGATTATTGCTTTTGTTTTGCGTTTAGGACTGATTTGAGCCCTTCGCGATCCTTAATCTCTCGATATAGACGTTCGGCTTCCTTGAAGCAATTCTCTGCTTGAGACGCGCTTTTGGCAGCAAGCAGGGCCCTGCCGAGCACTAGGTTGGACTTCGCCTTCCAGCGCTTGTGGTCTTCTTTGGTGAAATAAGTGAGCGAGTCTCGAGCAACTTGGATAGCTTCAGGGATTCGATTCTGCTTGATCCTCAGTTCGGCTCGTAATAACTGGATCGCGGCGATCTCACGCGGGCGTTTGTTGAACTTCAGCCATTTGAGTGCGCTGGTAAGTTCTGTTTCGGCCTCCGCCAGCCGGTTTGTCTTTGTGTAAATCGAGCCGAGCTCTCCTTGCACCATTGCAACGCCTAGAGGCTCGTTTGATCGTCCGTAGTAGATAATCGACGTCCGGTAAGACTTTTCTGCCTCAGCGATATTCCCGAGTTTGATATAGATATCGCCTTTCAATTCATTGAGCGGTCCGTACGGGTTATCTGCGTCAAATTCCTGGCGCAAGACCAACGATTCTTCGACCAGTTTCAACGCCTTGGAATAATCGCCGCGATAGATGGCAAGGTTGGCTAACCCCCGCTTGGCATCGGCAAAATAAGCGGTGTCGCGGGCGACTTGGTTCTTTTCGAGGACCTCATAGAAGAGCCGTTCCGACTGTTCGTACTCCCCTTTTTGGAAGGCATCGTGCCCTTTGGTCAGCAAAATCTGAATCGACTCTCGATACTGCTGGCTCGCCATCGCGTCGTCGCCGCGACCCGTTGACGCAGCGGCGATGATCATCACCGAGATCACTGGAACGAGCAAAAGCGCCCAGTACAAAGCACGCGGGGGCGAATCGCTTTTCGACTCTCTTCGAACGGATTCTGTCGTGCTCGAAAAATTGCCCGATCCAGAAACTGCGATAGTCGCTACTGGATTGTCCGCAACCTCTAAAGACTCGTAGATTCGGTCTTCGTCGGTCGTGTCCAGATCATCTTCAATCCCCAACTCGGAATTCCCAACAGCGGCAGGATCCTGTTCGATGAGATAGTCGGGCAACAACTCGCAGGCTGTGCGCGCGAACGCGGTTGCAACGGAAGACCGATCAACCGGGCCGCCAGACAGCAATCGGTCGGCCGTTCGCACGCTGACACCGAGCAACTCCGCCCGCAAGGGTCGAGTGAGGCGTTCATCAGGAAACTCGGTCCTCCAGCGAGTCTCAAGATGATCATCCAGAACGGCAATTCCCTCAGGAGAAAGACGAACGGCCCGCGCGCGCTTGGCACGACGAGCGGCGACCAATTCCCCTTCCGAAGTGTTCTCCATACTTTCCCCCATTTGATAGTTACCTGCTCGAACGAATCTCTTTCAATTGTTCGCGTTACTAGCCATCGTTGAAAACTAGGACTCGCCCCCAGTCCCAACGTTACGAGTTACAGAAAAGGTGCGACCAAAAGCCCCAGCGGCCATGAATATTCCCAAGAGGGAGATGACAATCATGCCCACCGCCAGGCTCGTTCTAGCCGAGATTAAGCCAATCAAGGGCGGTCCAAGCAAGAACCCGGCATAGCCCCCGGTTGTCACCGCTGCAAGACCCACGCCGGTGGAGACTTCGGAGCGATTTCCTGCCTCACGAAAGACAGCGGGAACAATGTTTGCTAGCCCAAGGCAAGCCAGGGCGAAAGCCG
>CAZAVC010000171.1:0-5194 GCA_964488265.1 uncultured Fimbriimonas sp. | reverse complement strand
CTGTATTGTGACGCCATTCCGTTCCGGCGTTATTTCTGAGATCTGATCTTGATGTCCGGGCTTGCGCTCTTCTTGTTCTTATCGTCCGAATCGGAAGACTTCTCGCCCGATTTAGATTTGGAGAATGGCAGTCGAGGATCCCCTTTATCCGAGCTCAGCCTCGGCGGGAAGCCGTTGAACTGTCGCCAGAGTTCGAAGCCAAGCGGGACTTGGTCGAGCATGATCCAACCTACCGCTTCGGCGCCTGGCCGGAGGATGGCGGCCTCTGGCCAAGGTTGATCCATCTTTCCACCCAGAAGTTCGTGTCGATCTTCTCGGACGATGACTCGGAATCGAGAAGAGCCGTCATCGACGGGGTCGATGAACTGGATGACGCCACCAAAGGTTCCGATGTTGACCGAAGGTGCCCCGCCAAACTGAAGTGCGGGCCAACCCGCGAACTGAAGTCGAACCTTTCGGCCCACGCGAATGAACGAAACATCGTTGTCGGAAACCATCAGTTCTACGGCTCGGTCCTGGGTCTCGGGAACGATGGTGGCAATGACGTCACCCGCCTTTACCGTGGCGCCTTCACCGATCTTGAGCAATCGAACGATGCGACCGCGAGACGGCGAAACGATGCTGGTTTGACCTCGGCGAGCCTGAAGGTTGGCGCGATCGATCTTGATAGATTCGATGTCGCTGTTCGCCTTGTTGACGGTCGACTGTGCCGATTGTAAGGTTCCTTCTAAGCTGGCGATAGTCGCGGCGGTGTCGGCATCGATCCGGGCGATGTTGTTGATCGCGGCTTGAATATCTCGGTCGGCGATGCTCACCGCGTCCTGGGCGGCAACCACCTGAGCCCTAGCTCTTTCAATTTCAAGCTGTGCCTGATCGACGCTTAAAGTCGTCAGGTTTCGGGATTTCTTCGCAATGTCGAGCGCAAGTTTGGCTCGCTCGAACGTAGTGGTCGAAGCAACCAATTCGTTTTGCGAAAGTTCATCCTCTCGCTTAGAGCTAAGACCTTTAGCGTACAGGCGAGCGATACGATCGCGCTGAATCTGGTCGAATTCCAGCTTGGTTTTGGCCTGAGTCACCGCTTGTTCGGCTTGCTTGATAGCGTCTTCAGCCTGCATGTCTCGAATGGCAACTTGGCTCTTTGCCACCCGGCTCAGGATGGAAAGATTCTTCTCTGCAACCTTCAAGTTCTGCTGAGCAACACCCTTTCGTCGAACGGCCTGATCGCGAGCCACTTTGGCGTTGTCGATCTGCTGAACTCGCGAAGCTTCCACCTGTCCGATCTGAGCTTGCAGCCGGAGCACCCGCTCCAGTTCATTGTCTCGCCCCTCTTCCAACTGGGTAACGCGGGTTTCAAGTCGCCTGGTAAGGTCCGGATCCAAGAAGCGCTGTTCGATATCCTGAATGTCCATCAGAATCTCGCCCTTCTCCACGAACTGCCCCTCTTGAACGCGAATATTCATGATTCGCGCCGGGATTTGGGCCTCAATCGTCTGTGGCCGATTGTTTGGCGCAAACACGATCACGGTTCCGTTGCCGATCACGGTTTGTTGCCACGGAACGAACACCAAGGCAACGATCACAACCGCCACAAAGGTAAGCACCACCCAACCGATCCGCCGCACCCAAGGGCGACGCGCAACCATTTTGAGCGCGTTTAGCTCTGCATGCCCTTCGGTAACCGGAGACTCCTCACCGGAAATGGCGGGCACAGGTTGTTTTTTCAACTCGTTTCGTTCCTCTACCGTCATTATCGGATCCCCCTTCTCCTTGTTAGCCAATTAAGACACCCGCTCCCGGAGGGTCTTGGACAGAACCGGGAACAACAGCGAAAACTCTCCACTTGGATCCCCGGCCAGTTCATGGAGCAATCCGGTCTCCAAGATTTGTCCATCGGCGAGCACGTACACAATATCGGTGCGTTGAATGACCGCCGCATCGTGAGAGATGTCGATGATGGTCCAGTGGTTGGACTGGTCGAAGATCGCATCGAGGATCTTCATCGTCGAACGCTCATCGATGCCTGTAAACGCCTCATCCAAGATCAGCAGTCGAGGGTGAGCAACGATGGCTCGGGCAATTAGAATGCGCTGAATTTGTCCGCGCGACAGGTTCTTTCCGCCCGAGATCACGTGCGTGCTCAGACCGTTCTCCATGAGGGCGATATCGTCGCTGAGTTGAGCCATATCGAGCGCCCATCGAACGTCTTGCGGCGTTAGGAATTGGCGACCCACCACGATGTTCTGTTCGATGGTTCCATCGAACAGTTCGTTGTCGTAGCCGATCATGGAGATGTGCCGTCGGATGGAATCGAGGCACAGGGTGCTGAGCTCGGCACCATCGATCTCGACGGTGCCGTGAGTGGTTTTCTCCAGACCACACAACAGAGCGCCCAGAGTGCTCTTGCCCGCACCAGACGCGCCAACCAGACTCACTCGGGCCCCGGCGGGAAGATGCATGGAGAGACCGGTGAGGATAGGAATCTCGGGAAGATAGCTGAACCGGACACTTCGGCAAACCACCTCGGCGCCACTCGGTTCGGTTGGATAAGGAAGGATGCCGCCGCCCGTTCGCTCAGTTTGAAGATCGGTCACGTGCCCAACCTTGTCGAGACCGGTGAGTAGATCGAAGAAGAGGTCGGCTTGGCGCGTGAGCTTCTCCATGGACGCCAGTACCTGGGCAATGATGATCTGCGCCGCAACCAACTGACCCAGCGTGAGGTTGCCGGAGAGAACCTGGAAGCCGCCGCCCGCAAGCGCACCCGCCTGCACAATGGCTTGGAAAGCGTAGAACGTGCCTACCTGCCGAATGGTGACTTTGAAGTGCTTGCGTCGATTCTTGACGTACTCGCTGATTCGGAGGTCGGCCTGCTTTTGCAGGAAGTCTCGGAAGCCGTGGACCTTTAGCGAGATGTGGCACCGAGCGATGTCTTCTAGCCAGTCGGCAACCGCGTACTTTGCTTTGGACTCCTTAAGGCTCGTTCGCAGACCGCCCCAGCCCATGAGGATGGTGGCGCTAATGAGCCCGGTGAGAAGGAGGAAGTCGATGAGCAGCAAGGTCGGGTTGTAAAACCCGAGCAGCACCAAACCCAATGTGATCTGGACGATCGCGGTGAGACCATCTACCGTGAGCTTGGAGAGGGTTTTTTGAACGGTCAGAACGTCAAAGAATCGGTTGACCAGTTCCGGCGCGTACTCTTTTCGAAGCGCGAAGGCGCTCACCCGGGCGAGCGTATCTGAGATGCGCAGCGCGGTGGTGGCGAAAATTCTCTGCTGCACCGATTCCACAAGCGCCAACTGAAGCAACTGCATTCCGCCTGCAAGGCCCAAGCCGAGGAACAACAGCAGCGCCAGGATGACGATCTGCGTGGGCTGAATACCCATCGCGATGTTGTTGACCAGCGATTGCGTGGTCAACGGCACCAACAGGGAGAGCATGAACACCACGATGGTGTAGGTGAGCAAAACGAACATGTCGCTTCGCTCACGCCGAATCAGCGCGATGAACCTGGCAAACGGCGAGGGATGCTCGTCGTGAGCGAGGTGTTCGTGTTCTTCGTGTAGCGTTGCCATCGTGTATTCCGTGCGATTCGAAAAATGGGTTTAGGGGTTCAGTTGGGCGGTTGTCGCCAAAAATCCAAGTCGCGCGATCTCAAGTTCCACGCGGGTGTCGACTAACTTCGTTTCTGCCTCGGCGCGGGCGCGTTCCCGTTGGTTGACCAAGAAGAGTGTTCCAATGCCTTCCTCAAAGCGATCGAGTTCGCCTCTTTCCAGTTCTCGGGCGGCAGACAGCTCTTCTTGAGCGGCGAGCACCCTTAGGTAGGTTTGGTTGTACTCAGAAGCCGCATCGCGAACTTCGGTCTGGACATTCAAGGTCACTTGATCCAGCTCCAGTTGGAGTTTTCGCAGCTTTGCTTGCGCCTGCGCGATCTTGCCATCGGCGGTGTTCTGCCGGAGCGGAATGGAATAGAAGAGACCGAGTTTGTAGGTGGACCCGATCCCATCGGCGCCAAAGTCATAACCGGGACCGAAGGCGAAGTCTAATGCGGGTTTGCGTTCGTTGCGGGCCAGCGAAAGGTCTAAATCCACAATTTCGCGGGAGACGGTGATCGCGCTGAGTTCGGGTCGATTTTGCAGTGCAAGGTCGATTCCCTTCTGAATGGATTCGTCGGCCAGAGCGGTTGCCTGCTCGGGCAGTGCAGAAAGCGCAGATCGCTGGGGAATTCCAAGCGGCTTGCCGTCCTCGCTCCACAAGTAAAGCGAGAGTTTGAGCTCTGCCTTTTGAAGATCTCGCTCTGACTTCTCGAGCGATCCCTTACGACGGAAAACTTCGGCCCGAGCTTCGGCAACGTCGATCTTTGGTCGAACCCCTTCCTCAAACTGGGTGGTGATAAAGATCAGCCGCTGCTCGGCGACCTTCAAAAGATCTTGCGCAATCTTGAGCTTCACGCCGGCTCCGACCCACTGCCAGTACGCCGAACCTGCATCGTTAAACGTTAGGAATCGGAATTCTCGAACGACTTGGTCTGCCAAAGATTGCCCGAATCGCGCCTGACGCTCGGCGACGGACTTGGGGTTGATACCCAAATCTCTTATCAGGGGAACCTTGGCGGAAAGGAAGAGCTCGCCGAGATCGCCCGTGCTAGAGAATGGCGACTTCACCGATCCAAAACCGAATCGCTGACCACCGGAGAGCTTGATACCGGAACGATCCAGGATTTCCACCACCGTTTCCGTCATCTGTGTTTGGGATCGCTTGCCACGCGTGCTCGACGAGTTGAATCCGATCCAGTCGGTCCCGGAACTGAAAACAGGATCGAAGGAACCCCGCTTTTCTTGTTCCTTAGCATCAGCAATGTCCCGCTCGACTCGGACGCCGTTGAGCTTAGGATAGTAACGATCGACCAAATTGAGAAAGACGCTGAGCCCCAACGGCTCTTTCGGAGTTGTCCCGGGTGTTTGGGGCGGTGCCGACTGCGCAAAGACGCTCGCGCCCGCGAACAGGCCCGCTGCAATGGCAACGACCGGGCGGCGGAAGTTCTTTGATACGCGAAAAGTGTGGAACGATGGCATGAGTCTGAATCAGCATCGGAACCCTCCACTTCGAGGGATACCGTTCGGCTTCCATAGAACCGATACCCGTGAGTCTAACCGACGAGCACTTCCGTTCTAACGCGATCCTCCTCGCAATGGTTTCG
>CAZAVC010000170.1:0-5218 GCA_964488265.1 uncultured Fimbriimonas sp. | reverse complement strand
GGCGAGAGTTACGGCACCACCCGAGCGGCGGGTCTCGCGGGACACCTTATCGACCAAGGGATTGCCTTCAACGGCATCGTCCTGGTCTCGAGCATTCTTAACTTCCAAACCGCTCGATTCAACAAGGGAAACGACCTGCCTTATCCGCTCTTCTTGCCGACATACACGGCGACAGCCTGGTACCACCAAAAACTGGAGCACGCGAGTTTGCAAGCGGCACTGGAGGATTCAGAGAACTTTGCCAACGGCGACTATGTTTTGGCGCTTGCAAAAGGCGATCGCCTCAGCGAAGCGGAGCGAGCAGAAATTGCCGCTAAGCTCGCCTCCCTGACCGGTCTCAGCGCCGAGTACGTGGAATCCACCGATCTCCGCGTCAACATTCACCGATTCTGCAAAGAGCTTCTTAGAAAAGATCGACGGACGGTAGGGCGTCTCGATAGCAGGTTTAAGGGAATAGACGAGAATGCCTCGACCGAGAACCCGGAGCACGATCCGTCGATGACGATCATTCTTCCTCCCTACACGGCCACCATTAACGACTATCTTTCCCGAGATTTGGGTTGGGAAACGGATATGCCGTACTACGTGTTCAATCCGGGCGAACTCTGGAAGAACTGGTCCTACGGAGACGCGGGGGCGGGTCATCCAGACACCAGCGAAGCCCTGCGAGCGGCGCTTTCCAAGAATCCTCATATGCGAGTCTTTATCGCCTCGGGTTATTACGATCTCGCAACCCCGTATTTTGCGACGGAGCACACCGTTGCTCACCTTGGCCTGGATTCTTCTCTCAAAAGTAACATCACTAAGGCGTATTATGAAGCGGGTCACATGATGTACATCGACGAGAAGTGTCTTGAAAAGCTCAAGGTCGATGTCGCGGACTTTTTGAAGGGTGTCTAAAAAATGATCAGTCTCGCCGTTCTTGCTGCAGTTGCGTTCAGTCCGGCAACGCCGGAGCCCTCGGTTAAGCGAGTTTCGCCGAGGGTGACCGATGCGGTTGCCGGCTTATCGGTTCGGAGGAGAGAAGTGGCGCAAGTCATTTGGGTGGATCCGAGGGAAGACGTTGTTGCGCTGAAAGTTGTGGATTGCGACTACTCCCACGTGTTGGTTCGCCTTGGACCCCGTGGCACCACCGAAAGCGAAGAGTTTTGTCGCACGCGTGAGACACGTCGCCTGCACAAAGTGACGAAGCACGGAATCGCTCTCGGTATCAAATCAAACGGGTTGAAGGAGAAACTTGGATCGCCGGATTACGTGCACAGAACGAAGACCTCCCTTGTTTGGCGATACGCCGTGAAAGTGGATCCCGAGGGACCACATTTTGCCTATCTGTAAAACGACTACATCATCAAGAACGGGAAGGTCGTCGCTATTGAGATTGGCTACGAACAAGTTCCAGGATGCGGCGACACCAATTTTAATCCCGCGAAAGATTGGTACGGACGCGAACTTTAGCAAAGGCTGGCGATCCACCCGATTGGGGTTGATTTAAGGATGCATTAGCCTTCGAGGCACTGCCAGAGCTCGAATATGCTGTAAAAACCGCTTTAACCCCCCAGTTTTTTTGCCGGTTACGTACTTTCTCCCTTGTATCCGTAAAATTGCGCGTTAACATAAGAAGTGTCCGATATCGACGTGGATTTCGGCACCTGGTAATTAAAATGAAAATCGGCTTCATCTCTCTCGCCCTTCTGGGCGCAGTTGCGGCACAGGCGCAAGTCACGGTTATTGCTAACGATAACTTCGAGTCGGGTGCTTTGGGCTCGTTCTTGGTCGGTTCCGCGGTCCAAGGAGGCATCTCCACTGGTAGTTACGGCGGCATCGAAACGTCCGGAACGTACACGTTCAGCAATGAGCAAGCAAACGGCGGAAGTCAGTCCATCAAACTTCAACGAACCGCCGCAACGGGTAACACCTTTGCTTGGGCAGATGTGAACGGTGCGACGGGATATGTCTATTCGCCGGAGCAACGGACCCTTTCCTCTTCCGTTGATATTTTCCTTCCGTCCATCGCCAACAACGATGCATATTTCGGTCTCGAAGCTTGGGGAGCCAATCTTCTCGGATCAATCGGCATTCTTGGAGATGGTCGTGTCATTGGTTTGGCTCCTAACGCCCAGGGTGCCCTCGGATTCTTTCTAACCGATGTTCCCAACGTCACGCGAGGAACTTGGAACCGATTCGGCGTAAAAGTCGAATATGCCTCCCAAACCGAAGCGGTGGTCTCCTATGAGGTAAACGGAACGCCCGTTCTCTCGGGTGGTTTTGATCTTAGCTACACCGGAACCGGTACCGGAATGACAATCTTCGACTTCGACATGACCTCGCGAGTCTTTAATCTGGGTCTTGGAGGCGGAGCAACCGCTTCTGCCTACTTCGACAACTACAACCTTCAACAAACCCCAGAGCCCGGTACGCTGATCGCTCTTGGTCTTGGTGCTCTCGCGGTTGTTCGCCGAAAGCGAAGCAAGTAAGACACACCTTCTCCGCTATGCGGACGACCAACTCCCCCGCCCTTACGGTCTCGGGGGAGTTTTTTTGGCGACTAATCGTGCGAGATCAGGGATGGTCAACTGACGACTCGCGCTGTCGAGCAAGCAGGTGAACCGTCGGGCATCGTCCCCAAAATGGTCACCGTATCGCCGGACACTTGATCTTGGTAAAGCTTGATTCGGCGAAATCGCATCCCTCGTTCATTCTGCCAAGAGAAATAGAGGAACCGTCTACCGTCCGAGTTTCGACCCACGAAGTTGCCTGTCCACTTTCCATCCTTTTCCGGAACTTCAATGGTCCAGGTCGCATCGGGTGAAGCGGTGAACTCATCGGGCCTAATCCGGGACTGCCAAAACACTTCGACTTTGCCTTCTCCAGCCCAAGAGGTTGGGCAATCTACTATCTGGACCGTTAAAACCACTGAGCTGATGCTGGCACATGGCAAACCTGTGATTCCATGGTTGGTAAGGACCCGGTGTCTGCGGGGCCCTCACTCGGAACCCGACCTACCGGCCAATCTAAGCTCCCTTCGACCCTTACCGGGTTATCGGGCCAGTTCGGCTACGGCCATCCCATCAGGAAGTGGACCCGTGTCAAACGTTCGAACAACTTCCCACTTTCTCACATCCACCTCTGCAACCGCGTGAGACGTCACAAGAACCACCATCAAATTGCCTCCCTTCCGCCGAAAGAGGTTCATGGGAATGGGCCATTGGTTCCCATAATGCGGATTCGCAACGGGCTTCTGCTTGAGGTCTACAGACTTGATCTTCTTCCACGCCGAAGTTTCGAATATCTCTAAGCTGCCAGACGTGATGCTGCTCACTGCCAGATGCTTGCCATCGGCTGAAAAAATCGTTCGAATCGGGCCGCCAACACCTTCGATGGTATGGGAAACCGTTTGGGTGGTCGTGTCAATGATGGAAACGTTGTTGGCGCCTACGTTGCCGCAAGCCACCCACTTTCCCTCCGGAGAGATGGAGATCCCTTCGGCCCGGTTTCCGCACTGGATCTGTTTCAGAACCTTTCCTTCGCGGTAGTCAATCACGGAGACACTGCCCGAAACCGCATTAACGGCATATGCAGTGGATTGGTCGGGTGAGAACACCACTAAGTGAGTCCCCTTCTGTTGCGTGGGAATTGCTCGGACGATTTCCCCCTTATCAACGTCTAGCTCCACAACGCTGTCCGTTGCGTGAGACGTGAATGCCAACTTTTTGTTGCTCAGCCAATGAATCCCGTGGGGCATTCCTTGAGAGTCGACGTTGATGGTTCGTGTGACGACGTTCTTGGAAAGATCGACCAGGGTGAGCGGCTTGCCAGGCTGCTGACCCGTCCCCATGTCGCTGATGGCGGCGATGGTGCCGTCGGGCGATACCGCGACCTCGTTTGGATTCGGTCCGGTCGGTAGCTTGGCTTGAACCTTTGCCGAATTCAACTCTGTAATCCAAACCGTGTTGTCACCTTTGTTCAAAACAAGCAAGGTGGGTTGGTTGAGAAGAAGTCCAAGGGCCAGGGAAGAAAGCAGCATGATTGCCCTTACTCGCATTTGCAGATGAGAAGTGCCGAAAAGTCTGCAATTCTTCACAAATTTGTGAACATCTGCTGGAGAGCTCCGGGCTCGTCTCCCTCTCGGTTTCTTGATAACATACGGAATGGAAGCTTTGATTCGATCGACGCAGTGGGCCGCCGAAGCGCTGGCGAACACCGTGAGACGAATGCCCGCTGACAAGATCGAATGGTCACCGCTCGGTCAGGGTCGAACAACACTTAGCCAGTTGCAAGAATGTGCCATCGCTCCAGACCTCTATCTGGCCTATCTGGACCCCACGTACAAGCGAAAGGCGAATTCTTACGCAGACGCAGCCGAACTTCAGGCTCAATGGAAAACTGCGGATGAGTGTCTTGCGGCATTGAACGAAAACACGGCAGTTTTGATCGAGGCGATCCGAAATCTCGTTCCGGAAAAGCTATCTGAGATTCACACCATGCCGTGGGGTGAGCAAATGTCGGTTGAGGGAATCGCGGGATTGCACTACTGGAACATGACCTACCACCTCGGGCAGATCAATTACATCCAAACTCTATACGGCGACAAGGCCATGTTCTAGGTGCTTTCGCCTTCTTGTCTCCTCAAATGCGGCGTGTATAGACAGCACCTTTTGGTTACTTCTAGAATGGTCTGTCAGGAGTGATTCTTCGTGGCTCAGCCGCGTTCGCGGATAAGGCTTTGATTCTATGAACAAGACGATCCAGTTTTCTGTTGTTGCCGTTTTTGCCTTGTTCTCAACGTGTTCCTGGGCAACTCTTCAAGATAAAGATCGATCCCGACTAGAATTTCGAACGGCTGATTACACGCTGGAACTCAGTAAAGATTCCCAGACAGCCGTCGCTCTTCGCCCGAACTTCTTTGGTGGGTTCGACTTCCTCCCCTCCGATCGCCTCTCCGTTCGGAATGCCAACGGCTTCTGTCACCTGGGCGACCTCACCCTTCGCGTCCGATCGGTGGGTGCGAACGAATGGATCAACGCCTCTACCGCACAGAATCGCAAACCCGTTACGCCGCTCGCAGCCACGGGAAGTGATCTTGCCGTTGCCAACCTTGCTCCAACGCTTCCCGCGGGAATTCCTGTGAACGTCGTCCGTCGCTGGAAGCAATCCGGCGGCAAGTTGTCGGTCCATTTTGAAATCACCAACGGCAGTCCGGCTCCGGCTGAGATTGGCG